>WGED01000069.1 GCA_015492915.1 Cyclobacteriaceae bacterium | reverse complement strand
TCTTTAAGCATTATTGGAATATTTTCCCACGCAAATACTTTTGAGACAGCCTCCCATATATCAAAATTCCGCAAACGATATAAGGATTTACAATCCGCATAATAACCGTTTTGGAAATATCAGGGTGTAGTTGCAAACTACACCCAGCGTCATTTTATTCTTGACTTAACACTAGTCAGAGACAAGGACGAGTAACGGGTAGATTGAGTGTCTCTGTTCCACTTCATCATGCTGCTCCGCTTAGTACAAGCGGAGATTTCAGCATCCTGGTGATTGAAGTAACAACGCTCATTTTCCATTCCGCATCCCGTTACGTGACCCTGAAATTCCCGATTACCGGCGAGGCAGGAATTCAGGGTAACTTAATGTTTCATAGAAATGCATTACTCCCCCTCAGGGGGTCTCCCGCTTTGCGGGACAGGCTCGGCATGGGGCCGGTAACTATGGTATTTTGAGATTTTTTAAGAAAAAATAAAGAAAGCGATAGTTGCAGTAGTGCCTCGATGAGAAAATCGTTATTTTTTCATAGCCTGCGCAACCCCTATCCCCTCAAGGGCAACTCGGCGCGCGTTCGTTCCCTCAAGGGATTGAAAGGTTAGGCGCTGGAAAAATCCACTCTTCCTCATTAATAACGGCAAAATTTCATGCCATTCAGGAGAGTATTTTGTTATTTTACGGCCGAAAGCAAATGCCTATGAAATATCTGGGAATTATCCCCGCACGATATGCCTCCACACGCCTCGAAGGCAAGCCTCTTGTCGATATTAACGGCAAGCCCATGATACAATGGGTATATGAAAAAGCTGCTCAGGCGCTGGAAGATGTGTATGTGGCCACTGATGACGAGCGCATCAGGGATGCTGTCGAAACTTTTGGCGGCAGGGCCGTCATTACCTCGGCAGACCACAACACGGGCACCAACCGATGCCTTGAGGCCATGCAGAAGATTAACGCCATGGAAAATGAACCATTTGATGTGGTAATCAACATCCAGGGCGACGAGCCGATGATGGATCCTTCGCAGATCGACACCCTGAAAAGCTGCTTCGATGAGCCCGGCACGGAGTTGGCTACGCTTGTTATTCCCGTCGAAGACCCAGCCGACCTCGATAACGACAGCGAGGTGTTCGTCACTTTCGACAAGAATATGAAAGCGCTGTATTTCAGTCGCGCAGTGATACCTGTGGTGCACACCGTACCGCGCGAAAAATGGATGGAACGCACAACTTTTTACAAGCATATCGGTTTGTATGCCTATACCGCCGCGGCGCTTGAAAAATTCGCCTCGCTGCCGCAATCGAAGCTCGAACAGCTTGAAAAGCTCGAACAGCTACGCTGGCTGGAGAACGGCGGGACAATAAAAATCGGCGTCACCACGCATCAGAGCATCCCTGTGGATACTCCCGAAGACCTTGAACGAATCAGAAAAATGCTATAAAATCATGAGTACAAAGAAATTTAAAGTTGTTAATATCGAATGCGGCGCCGACGAGCTCTTCCTCATCTCCGGCCCCTGTGTCATCGAAGATGAGAAGGTGATGGTCAGCACGGCCGAGGAGTTGAAGAAATTCGAAGAGAACAGCGGCGTGCCGGTCATTTATAAATCCTCCTTCATGAAGGACAACCGCAGCGATGCTTCCTATTACATGGGTCCGGGCATCGATGAGGGCCTGAAGATGCTCGATATGATCAAGCGTGATTTCGGCTTCCCGATCATCTCCGACATCCACTATCCCGAGCAGGTGGAGGCTGCCGCCGAAGTGCTGGATGTGATACAGATCCCCGCCTACCTCTGCATGCAGACCACCCTGGCGCTCGAAGCGGGGAGGACCGGCAGGGCCATCAACATCAAGCACGGGCAGTTCATCGCCCCGGAAAATATGATCAAACCCGTCAGAAAGATTGAATCGACAGGCAATGAGCAGATCATCCTCACCGAGCGTGGCTATGCCTTCGGTTATAATGACCTCGTCGTCGATCCGAGGAGCTTTTACCATCTGCAAAAAACAGGCTATCCGGTCGTCTTTGATGTCACACATTCCATCAGGAAATACGGCACCCCGAGCGCTGACCCCAGCGGCGGCGCCAGGCAGTATCTCGAAGTGCTCGGACGCGCAGGCGTGGCTTCCGGCGTAGACGGACTCTTTATCGAGACGCACACATGCCCTTCGGAGGCGCTATGCGATGCCGCCAGCCAGCTCGATGTGAGCAAGCTGGAGGAATTCATGAAACCATTGATAGAAATTCATAATATTGTGACCCGATACAGATAATTATTTTCAGAACGAATACTAAACACAAACATTAAGACATGGAGTTATATTTAGATTCAGCAGATGTTAAGGAAATAAAAGAGGCCTTCGAATTGGGCTTCCTCTCAGGCCTCACCACGACACCCACTTTCATGCACCGCCACGGCATCACCGATATCGATGGCACCATCGTGGAGCTGTCCGAAATAGTGCCTGTGCTGCAGATCGAAGCGTTGGGCAGCACTGCCGACGAGATTGTGGCGGAAGCTAAAAGACAACATGCCCTCGGGCTCGACAAGAGCAAGACGGTTTTCAAGATCCCCGTCTCCCTCGAAGGGCTCAAGGCTTGCAAAAGGCTGCGCGATGAGGATTACCTTGTGAATATTCACCTGGTTTACACCATTCAGCAAGCCTACATGGCCATGGCGGCCGGCGCTACCTATGTGTGTCCGCTCGTGGGCAGGTTGCAGGATCAGGGGCATGACGCCATCGGGCTCATCCAGCAGTGTGTGGAGGCTGTCAATTACTATGGCTATGACACAAAGATCATGTTCTCCTCCGTAAGGAATGTAGAGCATATCCGCAACGCGCTCGATGCAGGGGCACATACCATCACGGCACCATGGAAGATCATCAAACAGCTTACGCAGAACAACCTTACGGAGCTCGGAACCAGGCAGTTCTTTGAGCACACAAGGCTTATGACCATGCAGGTGAGGGATATCATGACGGATGTCAATCCTGTGGTGACGAGGGATGAATCGATTCATGACTGTCTGGTGAAAATGACCGTCGGCGGTTTCGGGGCTGCCACCATCGTCGATGAGAACGGCGCTCCAGTGGGCATTTTTACCGACGGCGACCTGCGGAGGATGATCGAGAAGGAAGGAGGCGAATCGGTGAACAGGAAAGTGGGTAACCTGCCGTTGAAAACGCCGAAATCCATTGAAGCAAGTGCGATGCTCGTGGATGCGTCGAACCTCTTCAAAGACACACAGGTTGATACGCTCATCGTGACGGAAAACGGCAAAGCCGTGGGCATGATCGATGTTCAGGATCTGATCAAGCTCGATCAGGTTAGTTAACACCTTAAAACTATGACTGCCCGAACCGTAAACTGATGTGTTTTATTTTAGCACAATTCAAATTTATGCGTTCTGGATAATGATAATTTAAATATCGAACACCGGTCAACGACCGAAGATTTGAGAATTTCGGCGATCATGGCAAATGCTCTGATTTAGCGTGTTGACTTTTTCTCAGGTCTTCGGTTTTGAAATCATAAAAATATGCGCGAAGAAATATTCAGATCGAACGGTGGCAGGTTCGTGACGCCGGTCAAACAGCTCAGAGACAAGCTGTTGAATGTCAGGGCTTTGCTCTTTGACTGGGACGGGGTTTTCAACACGGGCGAGAAGGGCGATGTGCCCAGCTCTTTCAATGAAGTGGACTCCATGGGCATCAACATGCTGCGGTTCGGTTTTTTCATGACTTTGGGGCATATTCCATACACTGCCATCGTAACGGGGGAGACGAACCACACGGCCTTCCGGTGGGCGAAACGCGAACACCTCGATAATGTATTTTTTCAGGTAAAGCACAAGGCAGATCTGCTGCAAAGGCTGAAGGTGGAGGACAACATAGAGCCCCATGAGATTTTCTTTGTTTTTGACGATATCCTCGATCTGTCGCTCGCTGCCGAGGCCGGTGTGCGCATGCTCGTAAACCGCAAAGCAAACCCGTTGTTCAGCGGCTATTGTGTCGAAAACGGATTGTGCGATTACATCACCTACTCGGAGAGCGGTCGATATGCCATCCGCGAAATTACGGAGGTAACGCTCGATCTGCTGGACAAGTTTGAAGCCACCATCGAAGAGCGGGTACATTTCGAAGGTATCTATCAGAAATTCCTGAAAGAAAAAATGACGACCGAAACGCAGATCCTGAAATCGGAAAACGGGTTGTTTGTCAGGAAAGAAATAGATATCTGATCGAAATTAATGATAATTGCCTCTTTAACCGGTGCATGGTCCGATGTATGCCCTTCCCTTCATCTTCTATGAAAAAATCACTATTTTCCCCATGTGTTTTATTTGAGAAAGGCTGAAGTGATCTTGCTTGTTATTCGATGCAATGCTTTTTCAAAAATGATCGCACCTTTCCTAAGCCCGGATCAAGTTTTTGCACCATTTTCATATCGGAGCACGCCTCCTTCAGCTTTTTTTCCTGATAGTAGGCCAGTGCCCTGTTATACAGCGCCTGTGCCTGCCCGGGTTGGTGCTGCAGGGCAATAGTATAACAGGCTATAGCTTCGTTGTAAGCCGCATAGCCGTATCTGATGTTTCCCAGGTTGAACCATGCACCGGCGTGTGTGTGATCCATGGCGGTCAGCTTTTCAAAAATCACTTCGGCGCTGTCAGGTTTGTTTATTTTGATCAGGCACAAACCTAAATTGAACAGGTAGTCCTCATTATCAGCTTCCAATGTCACGGCTTTGCGCATATCGCGTGATGCTGCAAGAAAATCTTCCTTCTCATAGTAAAACATCCCCCTGGCGGCATAACCGTTGGCCATATCCGGATATTGTTCAATAAATTGGTTCAGTTCATTGAGCCGGAGGTTTTGGCTGCCGGCTTTTTGTTTTAATGCCAGGAGATTCCATGCCGCCATTTCATTTCCCGGATAATTTTCAGTTACAAACTCATAGTCATCAATCGCTTTGGAAATATTACCTGTTTTTTCCCATGCCAAAGCGCGATTGACATACAAATCGGATGACGGACTAATGGATATACCTTCACTGAATGCATCAATGGCTTTTTGATACTGTCCCAATTGAAAATAACATAATCCCATGTGGTTGAGTATATCCGCCTTCATAGACGATATCGTTGCCACTCCAACAGCCATATTGCCCGAAGCATCGGTTTTATAAAAAACCGATTTGGTTTCCTGGTTTCCCGGCACGTCCCGTAATTTCATAAAATCTTCCAAAGCTCTTTCGTATTGACCCATCTGATAGCGCACGAGTCCGCGGCTGTACAGCGCCTCTCTGTTTTCCGGTTCCAGGGAGAGAAAGGCGTTATAATCCGTCAGAGCTTTAAGATACATCTTTTTGTTGTTGTAAATTCTCGCTCTGATAAAAAGGGCGTTTTTTTCATTGGGACGTTTGTAAAGGCAAAAATCAAGATATTTAAGGGCCTGATCTTCGAGGTTTTTTTCGACCAGTTCGGTGGCTATCTGAAGATTTTTATAAACAGAATTCTGATCAGGTGGGGGATAGCGGTATTCTTGTGAAAATGATGAATTAACTGTGATTGCAGGAGTAAAAAGTATTAAATAACAAACAACCCGCCACTTCATGTGTTTATACTTTTTGTGGTTGACTTTCAGATTGTTGTAAATTTACATGAGAATAAGCCAATTATTACGCATGATTAAATTTTTTCAAAAAAATATTCAATTTGTATAGGGTACATCGGCCTTTATATGGTATCATATATATAGAGTTATTAGTAAGGCTTAAAATGACCCAAGCGTATATCGGTTAATATGACTTTTAAAATTTTACTTATATCATCCTTTTTTGTTTTTATTCTTTACTCTGTAAATACTGAAGGACGTTGCCGGCAAATGAACAAAATCGATGAGGATGCCAATGGCCAGGTCAACAAACAAATTCATGATGTCAGGATCAGCATTGATAAGGAGGGAAAGTTGATTATTGAAGAGGATGTCTATGAAGAAATTCAATATTTTAATGACAATGCAACGCTTTACAGCGAGCAAACTATCGGATATTCCGGGAGCTTTTCTGAGTTGCGGGATGTTGAGGCATATTCTCTGGCGCCGGACGGAAAGAACAGACTAAAAAAAATAAAAGTTGAGAAGTTTATTACCTCTGATGCCAGGTCCAAGGATATATTTTATGACGATCGCAAAAAGGTAAGCTTCGTTTTTCCGGCGCTCAGAGCCGGTGCTAAAACGGTTATGAAGTATACCAAATCCTACAAGGAGCCACGGTTGTGGGGGTATTATATCTTTTCATCCTACCTGCCTGTTGTTAAAAGCATATTTACAGTGACAGCTCCGGTTGAAGTCATACTGAACTATGACTTGTTTAATATTGATAAGGACAGAGTGCATTTTACACGTGAACAAAAAGGCAAAAACATCATTTATCGATGGGAGGCATCCGGTCTTGACAGAATTCGGAGTGCCGGCTCGGGCGGCATCCTGCATGTTGCGCCGCATCTGATTATTTACATTCAATCCTATGAATATGATGGTATTACGCGCCATGTACTTGGCGACATCAATAACCTCTATGCATGGTACACCGGTTTTCTTGAGGGTCTCAATGACGAAGGTGATGAAGGATTGAAAAATATGGTTTCAGAAATAATTGAGGGCAAGCAAAATGAAAGGGAAAAAGTAAAGGCTATTTATTATTGGGTGCAGCAAAATATTAAATACATCGCTATTGAAGACGGATTGGGAGGTTTTCGACCCAGATCGGCCAAAACGGTATTTACACGCCGATACGGCGATTGCAAAGATATGAGCAATCTGTTGCACAGGATGCTGGACATAGCGCAGATACCTTCGAGCCTTGCCTGGATAGGAACGACAAGTATTCCATATACCCATACTGAAGTGCCCACACCCATGGCCGACAATCATATGATATGCACCTATGAGACTGGCAATAAATATTATTTCCTCGATGCGACTGGCCGTTATAATGTGCTTGGCATGCCGACAGAACATATCCAGGGGAGGGAGGCATTGGTATACAGGAGCGTCAGTGATTTCGAATTGATTGAAGTGCCTGTAGTGGAGCCGGCCGTCAATGCGACTACGGATTCGGTTTTTGTGACCATTGATGAAAGTGGTATTTCCGGTAAGGGGAAAGAAATTTTTAAGGGTTATGCAAGGGTGCCGGTAGCATACAATCTGGAAAATCTTGAAGAAGATGATAAAAAAGCCTATTTGAATGAATTGTTGAAAAAGGGAAATAATAAATTCAGACTGCAAAGAGTCAAGACACAAAATGTGTCCGGTATCAGGGAAGATTTGCAGATCGAGTATGATTTTACTGTTAAGGATTATACCCTCAGTACGGATAAAGAAATATTTATTAATCCGCATCTTACAAAAATTGAACCGGCCGGGCTGATAGATCCGGCGAGTGTAAAACAAGATATTTTTTATTCACACAAATTTTTAACAGTAGGCGTTACGCGTATTGAAGTGCCTAAGGGTTACACCGTTTCTTATCTGCCGCTAAACAATGAATACCATGGGGATGAGTTTGGCTACAGCCTCCGTTATTATACGGATAATGGGTTTGTAGTGGTCAATCACAGTTTTCTACTCAATACCTTGAAAGTGAGAAAGGAGAAGTTTGACGAATGGAATAAAATGATCAAAAGCTTGTACCGGGCATATAAGGAAACAATAGTACTGGAAAAAAACCGATAAATACGGTTTTTGATGTAGTGAATTAAGATATTTGCGAAATGAAATATATAGAAGAATTAATAGCACTCATTTTTTTGCTGATTTCTACTTATGCAGGAGCATGTTCACTTTTTTATGAAAATTACGAATGGGCCACCGCACCGGTGTATGAAGAATTGCCGGCAGATGATCATGTGCCGGGGGCTGTGGTGCTTAAGGATCTGAAAACGGTAGAATATTATTTTGATGAAGAACTTAATGCCCTGACGCAGTTGTACACTGAACATTTTAAAGTATTGGTCAATTCTCATGAAGCTGTAGAAAGATATAACAAGCATTATATCCCCATTTCCAGGGTCCTGGACATTGTCGATCTCAAGGTGAGGGTCATTACGCGTGATGGCGTACGGGAAATTGACGAGATCGACCTCAAGGATTATCAGGGCGAGGATGATTATTCTTCGTACAAGTATTTTGCTATTGATGGAGTGGAAACCGGCAGTCAGATAGAGTACGTTTATACCCTGAAGATGCGTCCGCAGCTTGAGGGTGAGCGTGAATTTTTTCAATCGGATGTGTTAAAATACAATACCGAATTTCACATTTATTGTGATAAAAATATGTTCTTTTCTACAAAGAGCTACAACGGTTTTGCTCCCATGAAACTGGACACGACTAAGGAAAATAAAAATCACTATTATGCCGTGATTCCGCGCATAGAACCGCTTGAGCCTGAGCCGTATGCTCCCTATCGCAGTAGCCTGATGAGGGTCGAGTACAAACTTGACCGCATGAACACAGTCAATGATGCGAAGCTCTATACTTATGAACAACTTGCCGGACAGCTTGAAGCATACCTGTCGGTGGAGCTGACAAAAAAACAGCAAAAATCCATAACAAAATGGATGAAAAACCTGAAACTGGACAGAGCCTCTGAGATGGAAAAAATACGGAAAGTAGAGAATTACATCAAGAAAAACATCACCATCACTGACGGCGGCTATGATAATCCTGAGGAGATCATCGAAAAAATGGTGGCCAGCAACAGAGGGGTGGTAAGACTGTACACCTATATTTTCAATATTATTGGTGTAGACTATTTGTACGGTTTTACATCGGATCGCGAGAATGTGAGAATGGACCCGGACTTCGAATCATACAATTTTCTTGAGAATTATATTTTCTATTTTCCGGGCCTCAATAAGTTCATGGCGCCAACGGAGACATTTTATCGCATTGGCTTTGTGCCCTATAACTGGAGCGATAATTACGGTTTGTTTATTGGTAAAAACGACGGCCAGACAACGGAGAATTACCGCATTATTTATATCCCGCCACTGGATTACTTTAAGAGTGAAGATAAGCTCGACATCCGGTTATCCATACGCGATGACTTCGAATCATTCGACATGAAAATCAGACGAACACTCACGGGTTATAATGCTACTTTTCTGCAGCCGATACTTGAGTTGGTGCCGGAGTCAAACAAAGGTGCCATCGCCACGGAGTTGCTCAATCTGGCCGGTAAGGATGTGGAATTGAAAAAATTTGATTTTATCAATACAGACCTTGATTCCATATATCTGAAGCCGTTTATCATTGAAGGTGAGATCGAGACTTCCAATGCTTTTATCGACAAGGCGGGCAGCAGATATTTACTCAGAATCGGAGAGATGATCGGCGAACAGGTGGAGATGTATCAGGAAGAGGAGCGTAAGTTGCCGGTTGAGAATGACTATAACAGGGAATATGTGCGCACCATCAGAGTGGAAATACCCGACGGTTTCCGTATCAGGAACCTCGATGATCTGAAGATGAATATCGTACATAAGGCTGATAATGGTGATGTGACCATGGCTTTTCTGTCGGATTACGAAAAGGAAGGGAATACCATAACGGTCACTGTAAAGGAATTTTATAAAAAGCTCACCTATCCTGTTGAGGAGTTTGAAGATTTTCGCCGCATTATCAACGCTGCAGCGGATTTCAATAAAAAAGTCCTCGTGCTTGAGGAGTCCTGAAGTCGTCTCTATGACTTTTTGCCGTTTTTTTCCAACAATTTATTTGAGAGGGGGTTTTCATGGTAATCAATCAATGATCTGCAACCATGAAAATAATGGCATTTTTTCTTCTTGTAGCGATGCTGATGGGCGGCATGGCATCAGGGCAATCAAAAACGAAAACTGTAAAGATGAACTCAAAAGATAAACACGAACTAGCCACTTTTGGTGCCGGCTGCTTCTGGTGTGTGGAAGCTATTTTTGAGCGTGTAAAAGGGGTGAAGAAAGTTGTGTCGGGTTATGCCGGAGGTCATGTCAAAAACCCATCCTACAAAGAAGTATGCACGGGAAATACAGACCATGCCGAAGTATGCCAGCTCACCTATGATCCTTCGGTGGTCAGCTATGAGGAATTGCTCGAAATATTCTGGAAAACCCATGACCCCACCACGCTCAACAGACAAGGTAACGACGTAGGTACGCAGTACAGATCGGTCATTTTTTATCACAATGAAAAACAGAAAGAGCTGGCTGAACACTACAGAAAGAAACTCGATGCGTCAGGTATTTATGACAAGCCCATTGTCACGGAAATCGTACCTTATGAAGTGATGTACAAAGCTGAGAATTACCATCAGAATTATTTTAATGAGAACGGCCTACAGCCTTATTGCCAGTTAGTTATCCAGCCTAAAGTGGAGAAATTCGAGCAGATTTTTAAAGATAAGCTGAAGCATTAGTTTAAACCCAAAATTCTCAATAACCTTTCTGTTCCGAGCTTAAATTACTTCAAAATCAGACACTTCGTTCACGTTTGATTCGTCACCATAAAAGTGCATTATGCCTGCCTTGCC
>WGED01000068.1 GCA_015492915.1 Cyclobacteriaceae bacterium | reverse complement strand
CTTATAGCCCTTCCAATCCATCAAAATCTAGATATCGATGATATGGAAAAGATAGGTAAAAAGGTAAATAAATGGTGTTGTAAAACAGCCTGAGCAACTGAGTTTATTTTCGAAAAACATAGATACGGACAAATAAAGTCTGTCGTAATAAATTGAGAAAAACACAAAAGAACCATGGAATTAAAAGGAAATATCAATCATGCAGTATGCCGGTGGCCGTATGGCGACATTCCGCTTGAGCAATTTCTGGATGAAGTGAAGGCGCTTGGCATCAGGGGTGTCGATCTGTTGGAGCCGCATGAGTGGAAAGCCGCAACGGACAGAGGGCTGGTTTGCTCTATGACAACAGGATATAAATTCGGTATCGAGGACGGGTTCAATGATCCCTCCCTGCATAATGCATTGTATGAAAATTATACAATTCTCATAGACAAAGCCGCAGAAGCGGGTATCAGCAATATCATTTGTTTTTCAGGCAACAGACACGGGCTGAGTGAAGAGGAAGGTCTGGAAAATTGTGCCAGGGCTCTGGAGAAAGTGGTGAAATATGCAGAGCACAAAAATGTGTGTATGGTCATGGAACTGCTCAACAGCAAGGTGGACCATCCTGATTATCAGTGCGATCATACGGAATGGGGCGTGGCGCTCTGCGAGAAGATAGGTTCGGAGCATTTTGGCTTGCTCTACGACATCTATCACATGCAGATCATGGAAGGAGATGTAATTGCTACTATCAGGAAGTACCATCAATATATCCGACATTTTCATACGGGTGGCGTGCCCGGGCGTCATGAGATCGACGAGACGCAGGAATTGTATTATCCTGCCATCATGAAGGCCATCGTTGAAACCAGATTTAACGGCTTTGTCGCACAGGAGTTTGTGCCGACCTGGGATGATCCGATAAAGGCCCTTGCCATGGGCGTTGAGATATGCGATGTGTAAAATATAGTCCGAAATCCATGCGCATCACATTGTCCGTATCTGATTTTTCGTTTTTTAAATTGATCCGGTAATTGTATATCTTTAGCTAAAGATTTACCGGATGACAAAACGGCTACCTTTAACCCTTTTTTTTATCGCTCAAGTTTTTTTATTGTTTGGTCAGCAGTTCAAGGTTGTCGGTTACCTGCCGTATTACCGTTTTGATATCTCAGACAAAATCAATTTTGCGAAGATCACCCACCTCAACCTCGCTTTCGTCAATCCCGATACACTCGGCAATCTCAGCATTGCGGGGAGAGATCCTGCTCCCGTCGTGGCGATGGCATTGATGAAAAATCCGGATTTAAAAATATTTGCTTCCCTCGGAGGTGGCGCCATAAAAGAGGAATGGCAAAAAGCTTACGATAAATACCTCCGGCCTGAAAACAGGTCTGAATTTGTGCACTTGCTCACGGAGTATGTTATTGTCAATGATATTGACGGTTTGGATGTGGATCTGGAATGGCAGCATGTAAATGAGTTTTACAGCCCTTTTGTGCTCGAACTCCGGGATTCGCTGCATGACCGGGGCAAGGTAATCACTGCCGCCCTGCCCGGCATTCATCGCTACGCAGATTTGTCGCAGGATGCGCTCGATGCTTATGATTTCATCAACCTGATGGCTTATGACATGACCGGCCCGTGGAACCCCGACAATCCCGGCCCGCATTCCGATTATCAGTTTGCCGTGGAAAGCATTGATTTCTGGAAAGGACAGGGTGTGCCTGGCGATAAATTGACATTGGGTGTGCCTTTTTACGGATGGGATTTTACCAATCAGAATGATGTTAAGGCGTTTGCTTATGGGTCAATTGTGGCGGAGGACACACTGTTGGCATATGTTGATCAGGACGGACAGCGATATTATAACGGTATCAGGACTATTCAGGAAAAAACCTTGCTCGCTATCGAAGAAACGGGCGGCATCATGATCTGGGAACTGGGGCAGGATGCCTTCGACGCCTATGCGGAGTATTCACTCCTTGCGGCGATTGACTTTGTGGTGCAGCATGGGGAACTGCCAATTATTACAGGCCTGAGAGAGCCGTTCCTGACACAAGGGGTGAAGGTGTTTCCAAATCCTTTTCATGAAAAAATTACCATTGTAGCTCATGAAAACCAAGCGTTTTTCAGGGCACGACTCACGGACATGCAGGGGAGGGCCTTGTGGAGCAGCGAAGGGTATTTTCATGAAAATGAAACCGTTTTTGACACTCCGGGTGTGCCGGCCGGGGCTTATGTGCTGCAGGTGGAGGTGGATGGAAAAGTTTACCGCAAGGTGCTGATACATAATTGATTGCGTTGACAGGGAATGAGCAGCTCGCGGAACGGTCACTTGAAAGTAAATTTTATTAATTGGGGATATTTTTCTAAATAGCGAAAAAAACAGAGGTATCTGCGTTGAGTTCGAATAAAGATATTGAAGATAGAATTCTTCTTGTTGGGCTGAGAAATGGTGATGAAGAGGCATTTAAGTTGCTTTTCAACAAATATGCCAAAAGGCTTTTCGGGATTGCCCGCCAGTATCTCAATGATGACAAAGAGTGCGAGGAAATTGTCCAGGAAGTGTTTTATAAAATATGGCTGCACAGAGGGGACATACAGCCTGAGCGTTCATTTGTGTCGTATATTGCCAGAATAGCTAAAAACATCATCATCAATCAGACCAGGCGCCGGTTGGTAAAACAAGCCTATCTTGACTCTTTCGGGAAACCCCAAACACAAAACATGTCACAAACGGAGCGGCATGTTATTTTTAATGAGATCCGAACCATTGTTGAGGAAATAGTGAATGGTCTCCCGCCTAAAAGGAAGGAAATTTTTATGCTGAGCAGGTATGAAG
>WGED01000067.1 GCA_015492915.1 Cyclobacteriaceae bacterium | reverse complement strand
GTGCACGATGGCAGACAGAGCATCCACTTTTTCGCCGTTGAGCATGATATCGAGCTTGACCATGTCTGATTTCCTGAACCCGATCAGCTCATAATCGAGCGAAGCATAGCCACGCGAAATAGTCTTAAGCTTGTCATAAAAATCGAAGACGATCTCTGCCAGCGGCAATTCGAAAGTCAGCTCAACCCTGTCGCTGGTCAGGTACACCTGGTTTTTGATCACACCCCGCTTATCCATGCACAGTGCTATTACCGGTCCGATAAAATCTGATTTGGTGATAACCTGTGCCCTGATGAACGGCTCTTCAATATGCGAAATCGTGTTCGGCTCGGGCATATCGGACGGAGCATTTACTTCCTGATATGTGCCATCCGTCTTCACGGCCCTGAACTGCACCGACGGCACGGTGGTGACTACTGTCATGCCGAACTCGCGCTCAAGGCGCTCCTGCACGATCTCCATATGCAGCATGCCCAGAAAACCGCATCGGAAGCCAAACCCTAGTGCTGCGGAGGTTTCAGGCTCCCACACCAGGGAGGCGTCATTTAATTGCAGTTTTTCCATAGAGGCGCGCAGCTCTTCAAACTCACTACTCTCCACGGGATAGATGCCCGCAAACACCATCGGCTTCACATCCTCAAAACCTTTGATACTCTTTTCGCAGGACCTTTCAACATGTGTGATGGTGTCACCCACTTTCACTTCGCGCGCCACTTTGATGCCCGAGATGAGATAGCCCACATTGCCCGTGCTGATCTTTTCCACAGGTATCTGGTCCAACTTCAGTATGCCTATCTCATCGGCATTGTAAATCTTGCCCGTGTTCATGAACTTGACTGTGTCGTTCTTCTTCAGTTCACCATTGAAAACACGGAAGATAACCTCTATGCCGCGGTATGAATTGTAAACAGAATCAAAGATCATTGCCTGCAAAGGTGCTTTGGGATCGCCCTTTGGCGCCGGTATCCTCATAATGATCGCTTCCAGTATCTCTTCTATCCCCAATCCCTGCTTGGCCGAGGCATAAATAACATCTTCTTCATCAATCCCCAGCAGATCGACGATCTGATCTTTCACTTCCTCGGGTTGCGCTCCCGGAAGGTCTATTTTGTTGATCACGGGAATGATCTCCAGATCATGCTCAAGAGCGAGATAAAGATTTGAAATGGTCTGCGCCTCAATGCCCTGCGACGCATCAACCACCAGCAGGGCTCCTTCACAAGCTGCAATCGAGCGCGACACCTCATATGAAAAATCAACATGCCCGGGCGTGTCTATGAGATTCAGCACATATTCTTCCCCTTCGTATTCATAGTCCATCTGCACGGCATGGCTTTTTATCGTGATTCCCCGCTCCCGTTCCAGATCCATATCATCGAGCAACTGCTCCTGCATTTCCCGATCACTCACTGTAGATGTGGCCTCCAACAGGCGATCGGCCAGGGTGCTTTTACCGTGGTCTATGTGTGCTATAATGCAGAAATTTCTTATCTTTTCCATATACTCCGTTAGAACTGCAAAAGTAGAGAATTAAAAGAAAATAATTACGTACTATTTTTATAAAGGTGATGTCATCCGCAAAAGAGCCGGCACAATCAACATGAAGCGATCGGAAGCCCTCAAATCTCTCGCTGTAACCGGAATGAAGCTGTATAATATTTGCCGTCCCTGAGTACGCTGAGTGTAACCTTTCTGCCTTCCCGGCTATTGACCAGGGTATAAATCCTGGTTAGAGACAGCTTTTTGGAAGGGATGTTGTTCAGGCTTACAACCACATCACCCGGCCGGAAACCGGCTTTATGACCCGGCGATCGCTCCCTTACCTCATTGATCATGAATTTATTCCAGTTGCGGCCTAAAGCCAGAAACTCCAGTCCGCTCATATTATATTCAAACGGATGCCGGAATGTGCCGTTCCTCTTCAGGTATAACTTCCTGTTCAGATAATCAAAAACGACTGTGTACTTTTTGAGTAAAGCACCACCAATCGCACCATGGCGGACAAAGCCGTGCTCGTCCCTCCTGTAATTATTCTCAGGGAATGATACAATAACATCCCTTAATGGCTTATCTGCCAATTCAAGCTTTTTTATCCTTCCGATATACCCGTTTATCTCACCTCCGAGGCTTCGTCCCAGACTCGATTTTATGTGCTTTTCCGGGATAGTGATCTTGTCACTCGAACCGGTATTGAGCACTAAAGCATGACTCGAGCCTGTATCTATGAGAAGCCGGGCATTCAGGGTATCCGAATCAGTCATTTCAATATTGGCCTTCACATATGGCTTGGCATTCATGATGTTGATATCTATCCCCGAAAATTTTCTTTTTCGTTTAAACTTGCCGGGATTGTATAAATCAATTTTTTTATGGATGTAGTCAATTTTTACTGTAAACCTGCTGAACAGGTCATATCCTATGATGCCATGTACTACTGTACCCAAATGCCTGTTGAGGTCGAGGACATTCTCTTCGAGCACCAGCACAGGGAGGCCGTTACATCTTGTGCCGGGTACGCACAAGGATATCTGATTGGTGACAAGGGCGCCGATCTCTTTATCATTACCAAGTCCTTTCAATACAATTTTGCGTTGGTACTCAATGCCCAGCGAATCCGCGAATTTCTTGCTTACCAGAATGGTAGGCCTTACCCCTGTATCGAGGATAAACCTTAACGGGATATTACCATTGAGTGCCACCGGAATTACAATAAGGTTGTTGTGCAATTCGAAAGGAAATGTAGCATGATCCTTTCCTTCCGGAAAGTCAAAACCTATCCGCTGGCCATAAACCACACCACCCGTCAGCCATAAAATCATCAATGCACTGATCAGATATTTAAATTTTCCCGCTATTCGCATTTATTCTTCCGGTTCATTCGGCCCCAAATTATGAATAATTTCATGAAGTATCTCAATGGCTGCAAATCTACGCCAAAGCAAACTGATCACCGTTTCCGATTCCATGAAGAAACGGTATAAATCTCATGTTGTATGATCGTATCAGGAAAGCAACGCTCACTACCACAACAAAGTTTGAGAATAATCCCAAAATTCCCACCAGGATTTCGTAATGAGTGGTTAAAATACAACTTGTCCCGCCAGAGCGGGAAGAAAATCAGCACGTTTGACGAGGAGGCATAATGCACTTTTATGGTGACGAATCAAACGTGAACGAAGTGCCTGATTTTAAAGTAGTTTAAGCTCGGAATAGAAAGGTTATTGAGAATTTTGGGATAATCAAAAAACATCAGGC
>WGED01000066.1 GCA_015492915.1 Cyclobacteriaceae bacterium | reverse complement strand
TATCAAATCCGTATATTAATATCGGGGCGACGGCAGATGTTTTTGGAAAGGGGCATATAATCGCTAATTTCAGATTTGACATGAAAAATCCTGAAAATATTCACACTTATGGCGTCGAGGTGGATGCTTTCGATCTTACCGAATTTAACAGAATCATGATCCCGAATGCCGCGGTACGCATTACTTCAGGACAAAATGATAAAATTATCATGTCGGTAAAAGCCAATCAGGATTACAGCTATGGCGATATGAAATTTTATTACCAAGACTTGAAAATCTCATTGATAAACAGGGAAACAGAAAAACCCAAAGGGCTTGGTAACATGCTGGGATCATTCTTTGCCAATACTTTCATTATCAAATCAGACAATCCCAAAAATTTTGTGTTCAGAAAAGGGGATATTTTTTACGAAAGAGACGAAAAAAAGGCGATATTCAACTACTGGGTCAAATCATTCCTCAGCGGAGTGGTGAGCAGCATTGGCGCGGTAAATAACAAGAAAAAAATAAAGAAAATGGAAAAAGAAAGACTGAAGCAACTGCAGCAAAAAGAATCAGAAACCGAAATCCAATAAATTACATGACTATGAAAGACAAAAAAGTAATCATCGAAGAGCTCAGGAAGGAGCTTGAAGATATGGAAAAACAACTGAAAAAAAGCAGTGAGGAATTCAGGGAGTATTATAAACAAAAGAAGGAAAAGCTTAAGAACCTGATAAAAGACTATGCCGATGAGATCGAAGAAGCCGGAGAGGAAAAGATTAAAGATTTGAAAGAAAGCTCCGAAGAGCTGATCGAACTGCTCGATGCGGATTACGATATCTCCTACACCGACTTCGAAAATGCGTCGCACAAAATTTCTGCAGCCATAGACAAATATCAGCATAAGGTAAAGGAGATATTTGAAAATCTGACCGAGGAATCAAAAAAGGCCAAGGAAAAAATCGAAAAGGAACTTGAACACAACCTTGAAGTATTCAAAACAGAGCTTGATATTCAGAAAGCACATTTTAAAGGCACTAAAGAGAGGGCCGTTTCAGAATTTGAAGCCTGGAAAGAAAAGCGACTTAAGGAAATTGAAAGTCTGAAAAAGGAACTGGAAGAGAAAAAAGAAAAAGCCGAAGACAAATTTGAGGAATTTTCTGATGAACTATCGGAATCCTTTCAGCACTTAAAATCGGCATTTAAGAAATTATGGTAAAACAAATGCCGGCTGCGAAGCCGGCATTTTTATGACTTTCAGGCTATTTTTATTTGATCTTTCCGGCAGCCCATTCGATGCCTCCCCTCAGATGCTCTCTTAATACGGGGTCATCAAAAGATTCCGGAGTATGTCCTCTGTTGGTATAGAAAGCACGGCCGCCTTCAAACTCATGATACCACGCCATCGGGTGGTCCCCACCCATCAGCTTGTTTTCCCTGTCGTCATTTTTCCCCAGATTTTTCACGGTATTCTCATCCAGCGTCATCAGTACGTGCACATGAGGCCTTGGATTGGCTTTGTGGGCGTACCATTCATCGATAACGGTCCAGGTTGTGGTGTTCATTTCTTTAAAAATGTCCATCGACGGATGATCGGTGTCCTCGATGATGAGCGTGGCTAATTGCGTGGGTGGGTGCCCTTTGAACCAGGCGCCTCCCATCAGCTTACCATACCACCCCCAGTCATATTCGGTATCGGCAGCCGCGTGAATCCCTACATATCCTTTACCCGATTTAAAAAATCGTATGAACGCCTCTTGTTGTTCCTCATTCAGCACATCCTGAGTAGTGTTGAGCCAGACTACCACATCAAACCGCTTCAGAAAATCATCGGTAAACAATGAGGCGTCTTCTGTTGCCGTCACGCTCCAGTTGTGCTTGTCGCCAAGCTCCCACATGCATTTTATGCCGTTGGTGATAGATTTGTGGCGAAACCCCTTTGTTTTGGAAAAAACCAGGACATTGATCTTCTCCGATTCATTGTTTTCCTGTGACACTGCCATCCGGGGCAGGAATAAAAATGGGAGTAAAACTAAAATTAAATTTCTCATGGATCGAATATTTTCAATAAACAGATTAGTTAAACCCAAAGTTCTCAATAACTTTTCTATTCCGAGCTTAAATTACTTCAAAATCAGACACTTCGTTCACGTTTGATTCGTCACCATAAAAGTGCATTATGCCTCCTCATCAAACGTGCTGATTTTCTTCCCGCCCTGGCGGGACAAGTTGTACTTTAACCTCTCATAACAAAATCCTATTGAGAATTTTGGGTTAAAAGAAGTGGTTAAGTTACAATAAAATGCCCTTGAAAAAAATGTGATTCTTAAAAGACAGCCTGAGTGCTAAGCCCCCCTGGTATGAAGGGATAGAAAAATGGTCATTTTCTCAAAGCCTACTCAATAAATTTCATCTCCTTCATCCATGCTTTGCAGTTTTCCGGCCAAAGATTGTGAGAGGCGCCGTCTTTCCTGCCCAACCCAAAACCGTGGCCGCCGCTTTTATATATATGCAATTCGGCGGGTACGTTGTTTTTTTGGAGTGCCTCATAAAAACTGATGCTGTTTTCCACCGGGACAGCCCTGTCGTCGCTGCTGTGTACCAGAAAAGTGGGTGGTGTCTCAGGTGTTATTTGCCTGTCATTAGAAAACCGCACCATATCCTCATCCGAAGCATTGAGACCGAGCAGATTATTCATTGAGCCACGATGCATAAAGTCCTCTGTCATGCTGATGACAGGATATACCAGAATCATAAAATCAGGGCGACAGCTCACTTTTTGAATATCATCCACCGGCACATTGAGCTTATCGTTGAAATGTGTGCCGGCAGTAGATGCAAGATGCCCGCCGGCAGAGAAACCCATCACGCCGATCTTGTCATGAGAAATTCCCCATTTTCCGGCGTTGTACCGGACGGTACGGATAGCACGCTGAACATCGGCCAAAGGTACCTCTTTGTTGTTGGTAATATTCTCTGAGGTAGGCAACCTGTATTTGAGGACAATGCCCGCCACACCAAATTCATTGAACCACTTTGCAACATCATGTCCTTCGTGTCCGATCGCGAGTACTGCGTACCCTCCACCCGGGCAGATAACTACGGTAGCGCCGGTAGCTTTTTCCTTTTCCGGCAAATAAACGATCAGCACCGGATCCTGAACATTGCGCACATGTCCCCTGTCGGTTGTGACTTCTTCACCAATCACACCGGTAGAAAACGGGATTTTGTCGGGCCAGAGCCTGACGGTCTTTTGAGCTTTCGGCGAAGAGCACATTCCCAAAATGAAAACCGATAAAACCAGGTATTTTTTCATGAGTCAATTGACTTTTGAGATAAAAAAGCATGTAAACAGCCATTATGGAACTAAGCCATCAATTTATGACTTTTTTATAAAAAACTTTACTTTTCAAACCTGTACCATCCCCTGGTGGGAAAATGATCGGATATCTTCATGCTCCTGTCAATACGGTATTTTACCGGCACCATACCATCTCCATAAAACTGATGATCGATCCGCAAAAAAAATAAAATCCCGTTGTACGAAAAGCCAAATCCGCGACCCGCACTCTCAAAAGCATTACCGAAATATCTTTTCAGCTTGAAATAATTATAACTATACGGCATCTCATTAAAATCACCGCAGATAATGAAAGGGTATGGACTGGATTGTGCGTGAGCAATGAGTTTATCGATCTGTACCGACCTCCGCAATGCACCGTATTTCAATTGGCTGAACAGTTTTTTAATTTTTGCCATGTAATTACGCGGGCCACGATAATCTTTATATTTATACAGCTCCAGATACATCGAAGCAAGATGGACATTGTACACCCTGATAGTCTTACCTTTTATCTTTAAATCGGCATAAATTCCGGCATTGAGAGAGTTGCGGTTTTGCCATACAATGCCCCTTTTCAATATTTTGTATTTGCTGAATATAGCCAGTCCAGGGTTGTGTTCCTCACCGGTAGGCGCTCTGAAAGTGTAATAATCATATCCTTTTTCCGCTATCTGGCGTGTCACGTCCAGTACTTTCCAGCGCTCGTTTGTACTATATTCCTGAAAACATTTGATTGCAGAAGTATCGCCGGCAGCCCATTTGATCATTTCAAAGGAAAATTTACTGTAAGTTTTCGGTTTCCGAAACAGCTTGGCGTTGAGGCTCATAACGGAAATATCGTATGCACCTTTTTGTGATTGCCAGCCGGGATGCCAGGTGACAGGAATAAACGGAATAAATATGATCAATGCCAGCAAGGGAAATACAACGTGCTTCCGGCTGATGACCAAAATAAAAAACAAAAAAAGAACATCGAAACCGAGGATTACAGGAATGGAGTAATTCAGAAAAACAGCAGGCCAGAAAATACTGGGCGGCACATACACACTTATAAGACATGCCAAGTGCATGAGGATGTAAATGGCAAGGACCCCCTGATTTAAGAATAGCCTTTTGATCATTTCACTCAAAAATACAGCATCAAATTCATATATAATGAAAATGAAACTTGAATTATGAAAAAATTAACCGGCCTGAATAATCATTGGATTTTCATACCCGTCGGCACCGCTAATTATTCGGTGCGCCCTGATCGACCCAGTCAGCTATGAGTTGAATGTCTCCGTCAGCAAGGGGGTTGTTAGGAGGCATTTCCTTGGCACCTGTTCGTATCTTAATCCTTTCTGCTTTCGCTTTTACATCGTCATAGGTGGCCCAGGAAGGCAAACCGGGATTGTCGCCGTGACATCCTGAAACCTGACAGTTATTGTCGATCAGGGGCCTGACCCGGATAGCATACGATACCTCCGGCACCTCCCTGACGATCGCAACGGCTGTGCCGGTACAACCGTTGACATCCCTGACGGTAATCGTATAAGAAGCCGGAGCGAGGTCGGAAAAACTGCCTTCGGCCTGAAAATTACTGCCGTCGATACTAAATTGGTAAGGAGATGTTCCCTTGCTTGCACTTGCCACTACCAATCCGTTATCTTTACCGGTAACGCTGGCAATGACTTCATCGACACTCACTTCCGGAGGATTAGTACAGGGATCAGCCTCATTGGAATTATCATTACATGCATTCAAAAAAATTACCGAAAGCAGGGCTGTTGAGAATATTTTTGTTGCAAATTGTTTCATGGTTGTTGGTTATAGTTAATTCATTGTTATAATTCCAAGCCGGCATTCAGCTTTTCTCGAGTACATTGCCGCTGGCAGCATCTATATATACTTTGATGTCATTGCCGTTAATGTCAAATTCAAACTCATACACCCAAATATCTTTAAACCTGCTCTCTTTTTTTAAATACCACCCTTGCAGGTTGTCATTTTTCACCGACCCTTTGGCAATAGTCAATGCAGCCTGAAAATTGATCAGATTATTGCCAGGAACTACTTCATAATCAAACGGTCCTGTCTCTCCCTCCATTTCGTACAGACTGCCATCGCTGACGCGCCAGTAAAATTTCAGCACCGATCCCTTGCTGTTCCTGATCTTAACTTTCCAGACAGCAACCCCGTCCTCTGTATCCTGATATTTTTCGATAACATCTCCATCGAAATAAGACAGGGATTTGTCAATGATATTTTGCGGTGGTTCCGGCGACGGTTCATTTTGAGTGTCACCACAAGATGTCACCATGAGTAAAACCATAATTGTCAATATATTCAGTAGTGTTTTCATAATCTTTTTTTATACTTTACATAAATTCTTTTAATCGGTGACAGGTCTTAATAATTAAACTCAAAATAGAGAAAATGGTTGATGATCAACAGGTAAAAGTCAGTTTGTCAGGCCTTGAGCACGACCTGATTAATGAAATTCTGGCTATTTCAAAGGTGGATGTCTTTCCGCAAAACACTACCCTGGTCAGGGAGGGGCAATATCTGAAACACCTGCCCGTGGTCATTGAAGGGGTTGTGAAAGTGTATAAACAATTTGACGATAAAGACCTGCTTCTGTACTATATCATGCCGAGACAGAGCTGCATAATCACATTCTCTTCACTCATTTACAATGAGCCGAGCAGAATTTACGCCATCACTGAGCAGGATTCGAAAGTGCTGCTACTGCCGGCAACAAAAATTCCCGACTGGACCATGAAATATCCGAGATTCAACAAACTGTTTTTCGATCTGTACCACAAACGTTACCTCGAATTGCTGGAAACGATCAACCAGTTTGTTTTTCTCACACTCGATCAGCGGATCGTCACCTATCTGAAAGAAAAATCTAAGATCATAAATTCGGATGTCCTCAAAATCAGGCATCATGAAATCGCGCGCGACCTGGGCACAGCACGCGAAGTAGTGACGAGGGTAATCAAGCGACTGGAGAGCGATGGCAAAATAAGACAGACTCCCGCCGGCATCAAGGTATTGCTATGACAAAACAATGATTTTTTATTTTCGTGTGACGAAATACCCTGCATTCTTCAATCGTTACTCGTATGTCCGATATTCAATAGTCGCCTCCCTTTCTGCTCTTTTCCACGGATTCCCTCCATGAAAATAGTGCTTTTTTCATGGCTTCAACAAGGCCGGGGGCATTCGCTGCGATGTCTTGCGTTTCGGACGGGTCAGCCAGCAGATCGTATAATTCAAAGGTTTTCCCCGAATCCGCGGAGATAAGCTTGTACCGGTCTGTTACCCATGATATTTTATTACCAAACAAAAATCCGATCGGTTTGTTTCGCTCTTTTTCCATACCCTTCAACAATACATTTTTCAGACTGATGCCGTCTATTGGCCTGTCCTTTACCGGTTCAAGATGCAGCAAGTCTATGATCGTAGGCAGATAATCATTGGTCACCGCCGGAAAGGCTGTTCTCTGCCCGGGCCTCACCTTTTGTTCCCAAACTAAAAAAGCAGGTACTCTGACGCCGCCCTCATAGAGGCTTCGCTTCCTTTCCCTGAACGGCCCCGCTGAGCCCGGCGTATCCCTTTCAGGCCCGTTATCACTGCAAAACCATATCATCGTATTGCGGCTCACACCCAGGTCTTGCAGCTTATTCCACAGTGCTCCCATCTCTTCGTCCATTGCCGTGATGGTGCCGTAGTACAACTGTTCTTGCAGTCCATGAGAATTATATAAATTTCTGTGTGCGGCATCAGCCACCACCGGTAGATGGGGCGCGTGAAGCCAGATGACTGTGAAAAACGGATTCCCTGATTCCCGGCTTTTTGTCATAAAATCCATTGCCCTGGTCATAATCAGGCTTGCATCATTACCCCGCAGAGAGTCGTCAACTGATTGCTCCGCCCCAACCCAATAACGGGTGGCGTAAAATTCAGCGCTGTCCGTGTTGGTTATGGCTCTCCAGCCGTAGCGGAGACTTTCACCTGCTCCGGCATCAAACGACAAAGGTTTCAGCATGGGGTCATAAGTCGGCACTTTTGATTCTGTCGAAAAAAAGACGTCAAATCCATGCCGGGTAGGAATACTGAAATGCTCGGTTTTACCCGGTCTGCCCCTGTTGGCGTCTTTGATTCTGGTCGTCAGCGTGCCGAGATGCCATTTACCAAAGTGTCCCGTCCTGTATCCCTGTGCCTTCAGGATTTCCGCCAATGTAATTTCCTCTTCTTTCATGTGCCCGGCATTGGCCGTTGGAATATCGATTCTGTAAGGATTTCGCCCCGTCAGACAACTCGCCCTGGTCGGAGAACAAACGGGAGAAGCCGAATAAAACCGGTCGAAAATCATGCCTTTTGATGCGAGCATGTCAAGATTAGGCGTCCTGATGGTTTGGTTTCCGTTGAAGCCCGTATCACCCCATCCGAGGTCATCGCTCATGATAAGAATGATATTTGGTCTATCCGGTTGCTCTTTAACCTGACAGGCTAAAGTTAAAAGCAGAAAAGTAACAAGAAACAGCACTTTCATTCATTTAAATTTAATGAAATAATCCGTCTATTCAATTCCTGAAAAAGTGATCACAGACAATGGCGGTGGAGATGGCCACGTTGAGCGATTCGGCCCCTCCCCTTCGCGGAATGGTAATTTTCTCATGAATATGCCGTTGCAATGATTCACTGACGCCGGTCGACTCGCTCCCCATCAGTAAGATGGCGGGCAGGTTCAGATCAGCTTCGTTTATATCCTTCCCGTCAAGTACCGCCCCGTAAACCCTGCGATCCTGATCCTCCAAGAAAAATTGCTCCAAATCCATATGCCTCACACACACGCGCGTAAATGAACCCATGGTGGCATTGATCACTTTCGGATTATAAAAATCAGCCGAATCGGTGCTGGCCACGATATTGGAAATCCCGTACCAGTCGGCAATGCGGATGATGGCGCCCAGATTGCCGGGATCGCTCACACCATCGAGCACGATGATCAGGTCATCCTCATGAAAATCACATGATTTTGGGCGCATTTTGGCTACGGCAAGGGCATACTCATTCGTTTTAAAGGTCCCCAGCGCGGCCAGTTCATTTTCCTTGCACACCAGATAAGCCGTTTTTTCATGGAGCCGGTCACCGTATTTCTCCAAAAATTTTTCCGTCACGAACAATTGTTGTACTTCAAAGTCCGAATCGAGCAATTCGAGCACATTCTTTGCCCCTTCTATCAAAAAAGATAGCGCCTTCTTGCGGTATTTTTTTAATTTTAAACTTTTAACAAACTTTGCCTGCGACTTAGAAATCATTACTGCGCTGAAAAAATTGAATCAATATTTTGCAAAATTATTTGTTTATGCAATCCTGATATCTTTTATCACCTCTTGCATGGGCGTCAGATATTTGCAAGATGATGAATATTTGCTGCGCAAGCAAAGGATAGCAGGCAATGAACATGTGGACAAAGAGATTTTGAGCGAACTCTATCAGGCACATGCCAACAAGAAATTGCCCATCATTCCTTTTGCGATGTATGTCTGGATTTATCACCTCGGTGAGGTACGATACGACACCGCCAAAATTCATGACAAAATTGAAAAAATAAAACAAAAATACGCTGCAAAAAAAGCCAAACATGCCGGCAAGGAAAAGAAGATAGACCGCATCACGCGCAATGAAGAAAAAAAGCTGGAAAACAAACAGCGCACGCTGACGGAGGGGAACATACTGATGCGCTGGGGCGAGCCGGTAAGTGTATATAATGAAGATCTCATCGAGGCTACCAGGCAGCAAATGCTTCAGTACCTGCAAAATAAAGGCTATTTCAACGGTTCGGTCGAGTATAAAACCGTGATAAGAAATAAAAGGGCTTACGTTACCTATTATATTGAGGAGGACAAGCCTCACATCATCGATACAGTCCGTTTCTTTACAACCAACGCTGAAATCAGAAAGATCATCGAACAAAACTGGCATGACAGCAAACTGATAATCGGAGAGAATTACGATCAGGACAACCTTGTTGCCGAGCGGGAGCGTGTGGAGAAATTACTGAAAAACAACGGCTACTATGATTTCAGCCGGCAATACATTGTCTTTGACGTGATCACTGACATCAGGCCTTACGGCGTTGAGATCAATATGGTCATCAACGATCCGGTAAAAAGAGGGTATCACAAACGGTTTATGATCGATTCGGTAAATTTCATCACCGATGCAGGCACCGAATACGAGGGCGCGCAACGATCCTACCTTACCTACAACGGCATCACATATCAGTTTTACAATAAACGTTTCTCAAAAAAAGTGCTCGACCAGCGTGTCTTTATCTATCCGGGCACTTACTACAGTTTAAGCAAAACGCTAAACACCCAACGGCAGCTTGCCTACCTCGATAATTTCAAGTTTATCAATATCAACTACGATACAACGGGAGGCCGTTTCATCTCCAATATTTTTACCAGCCCTCTGAAAAAATACCAGATGACCAATGAGGTCGGCCTGAATGTAACTCAGGGTTATCCCGGTCCTTTCTACCACATGTCGCTCAAAGACAGAAACGTATTCGGCGGCCTTGAAAATCTTGAAATAAACGGCTTTTTCGGGTTTGAAGGGGTAGCCAGTGCCACCACGGCTGATGTTTACAGCAGTGTGGAGGCCGGCGGCAAACTGGCGCTCATTTTCCCCCAATTCGTCTTCCCGTTCAGTGCGCAATACAAAAGAAAAGTGGGAATATACAACCCCAATACCATCGTCAGGGCAAGCTTTAACTACACCCAACGACCTGAATATCAGAGATCAAATTTTACCGGCGCTTTCGGATACAGTTGGCAGCACGAACGCAGAAAAGCCTACAATGTCACGCTGTCGGAAGTAAGTTTGATCAATTCCAATACCGATCCGGCATTTGATGAATTGCTCAAGGAGCTCGACTCACTGGGCAATCCGCTCATCAAATCATTCGAGCCTTCATTCGTCACAGCCATCAACTTTTCCGTACTCTACAATTTCAATCCGAACGATCTGTACGGCAATAAATCCTCACTGCTGAAACTGTTTGTGGAATCAGGCGGAACTATCTTCAACATCATCGACCCGAAGGGTTTCAGGGAAAATCGCGCCGATACCGTTCAGTTTTTCAAATACCTTAAGTTCAATACCGACTTCAGGCGACACATCACCACGGGCAAGCACTCCGGCATTGCCACACGATTTAACTTCGGCCTTGCTTATCCATACGGGAACAACAAGACATTGCCTTATGAAAAATTCTTCTTTGCGGGAGGATCCAACAGCGTGAGGGCGTGGCCACCGCGAAGGCTCGGTCCGGGCAGCCTGCCGCCGAGGAAAAATCAGAACCCCGAACAGGACGGGATGTTTGATTACAGCGTCGAAAAGCCCGGTGAAATACTACTCGAAGCCAATGCCGAATTCAGGAGCAAACTGATAGGCTTTATCGACTGGGCCTTCTTTGTCGATGCCGGCAACGTATGGAAATTTTATGAAAATCCGGAGTTTCCGGGAGCCGATTTCAGGTTCAACCGCTTTTATAAGGAAATAGCAATCGGCATGGGGCTGGGCATCAGGCTCAATTTTTCCTTCCTTGTCATACGGTTTGACTATGGCGTGAAAATGTACGATCCCGCCAGACCGGAAGGGGAACGCTGGATCGGCGACAATCTCTCGCTTACAAACTGGCGCGGCGAACCCGGGCAAGCCCTGTGGAACATCGCTATCGGATATCCGTTCTGATGCAGGTCCTGCCGGCTGACAACAGGATAAAAATCATTAAAAACCCATGAAGCCAACAGGGTTAACCGGATATGAAAAACTAAAGATATCTCATGAAAAACAGACAATTTTTTAATAGTTAAATTATGACGGACTGGTTAGACGGCATTGACAAACAACTGTTTTTATTTTTCAATGGCAAGCACTCCCCCTTGTCGGATGAAATATGGTACTGGATCACATATTCACAGACATGGATACCCCTTTATGTATTACTGGTTTTCATGCTTATCAAAGCATTCAGGCGCGACAGCATCTGGCTGATCGCCGGCATTTTGCTTACCATCCTCATTGCCGATCAGATAACTTCTTCGCTCATGAAACCCTTCTTTGAGCGACTCCGACCCTGCCACGACGGCGAAATCGGACACCTGGTACATGTCGTCAAGGGCTGCGGAGGACAATTCGGATATGCTTCCGGCCATTCGGCAAACTCATTCGGCATTGCCACCTTCGTGTGGCTGACTTTCAGATATTACAGCAGATGGGTCGGAATCATCTTTGTCTGGGCGGCGGCTGTAGCTTTCAGCAGGATCATGGTCGGTGTACATTACCCGGGCGATATCGTAACAGGGGCATTGGTTGGTATCCTCGCCGGATGGCTGATGTTTGGAATTGTTTCGGAGGTCTATTTCAGGGTACGGACTGAGCCGCTTATAAAAAATTGAGCCTGTCGAAAAGCGCATCCCGGTACGATGCGCCGATAGGTATGTATTTTTCCCCTATCAGCAACGAGTTGTCTTCCAGCGCTTCGATCTTATCGAGATTGATGATATAGGAACGATGGGTGCGCACAAACTGCTCACCGGGAAGCCGCTCTGCAATACCTTTCATGGTATAGTGCACGATGTGTTTTTTTGTTGCCGTCTGAATAATGATATAATCGGCCAGCGCTTCAACAAAAAGGATATTGTCATATGGAATACGGACAATTCGTGCATCAGTTCGCACATAAAACTCCCCCCTGTTCATGGTAGCCGCCCGCTTGTTCTTCACATTTTCACGGGCTTTTTCCGACGCCTGCAAAAACCTCGGGTATTCGATGGGTTTTACGAGATAATCGGTCACCTTTTTTTCAAAGGCCTCCACAGCATATTTCTCCTCCGCCGTTATCAGAATAACATCGATATCCTTGCCCATCGCACTGATAAAATCCATGCCCGACATTTCCGGCATTCTGATATCGAGGTACACGACATCCACATGCTCCTCATCCACATAATTCAGCGCATCGATGGCATTGTCAAACTCCCTGGCGCAACGCAAAAATTTAGTTTTAGCTACAAAATGAGTGATGACCTTCCGCGACATCTCATCATCATCCACCACTATGCAATTCAAATTCATGACCCGAAAAAAATTGTTCCCAGCTATTGATACCCGAAGATATGGATAAGTGACTAATTTTTAAAGATCTTACATCGCGCAATTAAAGATATGCTTGGAAGCAATTCATGAAAATGTACCAAATCATTGAGGCCTTACGGATTTTGATCTCAAACTCGTGATGTATTTTTATATTGAATACTTAAGGAACAAGTGAGGAATTTCCGAACCTATGCTATAAATTCAGGCAAATTTTTAAGGTATGTTCGAAGATAATTACCGACACAAGGGTATGCGCCGCCAACTGATCAGGACGCTGGTCAGTAAGGGTATTAATGACGAAGCAGTGCTGAAGGCTGTCGAAGCCGTCCCGCGTCATTTTTTCTTTGAACAGGCTTTTCTCGAACATGCTTATCAGGACAAGGCCTTCCCCATCGGTGAAGGACAAACCATTTCGCAACCGTATACCGTGGCAGTGCAGACACAACTGCTCAACATAAAGCCCGGCGACAAAGTGCTGGAGATAGGTACAGGCTCGGGATACCAGTGTTGCATCCTTATGGAGCTGGGTGCGAATGTCTTCACCATCGAGTACAACAAAAAATTGTATGACCAGGCAAAAGTACAATTACGGTCCATGGGTTACCGTCCTCATTTTCACCTTGGCGACGGCACCAAAGGATGGCCCACTTTCGCGCCCTATGACAAAATAATCGTTACTGCAGGTGCGCCGACCGTACCCGAAGCGCTTATCGATCAACTGACTCCCGGAGGCATTCTCGTGATCCCCGTCGGCGGCGAAGACCACCAGGAGATGCTTAGGATCACCAAAGATTCAGACGGTAAGCTGAAAACCGAAAAGCACGATTACTTCAGATTCGTGCCGCTGGTGGGCAAGCACGGTTGGAGAAAGTGAAAAAAAGCTTTATAAGAATATTACAGGTTAATATCGTACTTTTGCAGGCAACTGAATGATGAGCACAAAAAATCATTAAAAATCCATGAAACCTCCTAAAAAATTCGTGAAGGATTCGTTCGTTGAAAAGAATGAATTGCTCATGCCCAACGACACCAATCCTTTCAACAACCTGATGGGCGGCGTGCTCATGTACTGGATGGACATCGCGGGGGGAATAGCCGCCATGAAACACACGGGGACACAAGTTGTTACGGCTTCGGTAGATAATATTTCTTTCAAACAACCCATACCGCTCGGCAGCCTCGTCACCCTGCGCGCCAAGGTAACGAGGGCCTTCAAATCGTCCATGGAAGTGTTCATCGAAGTGACAGCCGAGGATATGACGAGCAAAAAAAAGTTTATTAGCAACAGTGCTTTTTTTACCTTTGTGGCGATCGATGAAAAAGGCATGCCTCAACCGGTGCCGGAAGCTGTACCTGAAACGGACGAAGAAAAAGAACTCTATGAGGGAGCGCTCCGGAGAAGGCAACTCCGCCTGATCTTTGCCGGCAGAATGAAACCGAAAGACGCACTTGAACTGAAATCAATCTTCGGGTTAGAATGAACATTCCACTCGAACATCTGAAACATATTTATACGGAAGATCTGTTTCTGGTCAAGGAACCTGAAGCGGTGAAGGATTCTTATGTGGATGACGCAAACCCGGTTGAGGAAACGCATACCGAAACAGGTGTGTCGGAGCCGGAGACCGTCAGATACTGGGGCGCCAATGAAAAAGGCATTCTTTTCATAGCATACGATACGGACAGTGAATTTCTCAATAAGGATGATCATGAGTTTCTAATGAAAATCATTGAGAGCGGACTACGGCTGGGCAGGCAGGATATCGCTGTGGCCAATTGTGCAAAATTTCCATACCGGCAAATCAGGGATGAGGTAACACATGAATATCTGGTGTTTTTCGGGGATCAGAAAACACTGGCGCCCCGCTCATACGGCCAATATCAAATAATCAAAGAGGACAACGTGAAAATGCTCTATGCCGAATCATTGAAAGACATTGCCGGAGACCGTCAGAAAAAACGTAAGCTGTGGAATGCTTTGAAATCCATGTTTAACATCTAACCGGTCAGCATACATTGGACAACAGAATCTGCGTAAAAATAGGATCAAACGTACTCACTGGGGAAAACGGACTGCCTAATGAAAAACTGATCAAAAGCATTACGCGTCAGATCGGGGAACTGATAAAGGCAGGCAAAAAGATCATATTGGTTTCTTCCGGCGCTGTAGCGGCAGGCAGGGGCATATTTACTTCAAACAAAAAACTCGACACCGTGGCGGAGCGTCAGTTGCTCTCTTCTCTCGGCCAGATCAGGCTGATTAATCTTTATTCCAACTTGTTCGGTGAGCTCGGGATGCTGTGCTCACAAGTACTAGTTACCAGGCAGGATTTCAAAGACAGGCATCACTACCTCAACATGCAAAACTGCCTCAACGCCTTACTCGACAACAGCATTATCCCGATCGTCAATGAAAATGATGTGATTTCCATTACGGAGCTTATGTTTACGGACAACGACGAACTGGCAGGCCTTATCTCCGCCATGCTCAATGTGGACACCCTGTACATTCTTACCAATGTCGCCGGCATCTATGACGCCAACCCGGATGAAAAAGACGCCAAACTCATAGCCGAGGTAGACAGTACAATGCGTCCCCCTGCCCTTTCGGGAAATTCCGCCTCCGGTTTCGGACGCGGCGGTATTATCACAAAATTTCATACTGCACAAAAAGTGGCGCGCATGGGCATCCCGGTGGTCATCGCCGATGGAAAAGAAGAGAATATCATCGTCAGGCTGAACGAAGGCGAAAAAATCGGCACATTCTTCAAACCTGAAAAGAAAAGTCCTTCCAACAGAAAAAAATGGATCGCCACCTCGCAGTCGCACGCCAAAGGATATGTGGTGATCAACGAGGGCGCCAAACGAAAACTACTCTCCAAAAATGCAGCGAGTTTGCTGCCTGTGGGCGTCCTGGGTGTTAAAGGGGAATTTAAGCGCGGCGACATTATCAGGATTCTCGATGAGCATCACAAAGAGCTGGGCCTCGGCCAGTGCCGTTACGGGAGCGAGAAAGCCAGGGCCGTCATAGGCATGAAAAATCAGAAACCCGTTATCCACTACGATCATTTATATTTGCATTGAATTTTTTAACCGAAAAACCATGAGTTTAGACCATATTTTCAGGGACGTAGCACAAGCGAGCAGGAAACTGGCCCTGGTAGAAGAAGCGACTGTAAACAGCCTGTTGAAAGACCTCGCGCAGGCTGCCGTTGACAATACCGAATTTATTTTGAAGGAAAATGCCAGAGACCTGGCGCGTATGCCGGAATCGGATCCGAAATATGACCGGCTGAAACTGACGGAACAGCGCATCAGGGACATTGCAGGCGACCTTGTGAATGTTTCGGACCTCCCCTCTCCGCTCGGCCGTATCCTTGACCGGAGAAAGCATGAAAATGGCCTTGAACTCACGAAGATATCCGTGCCGCTCGGCGTGGTAGGCATTATTTACGAGGCCCGTCCCAATGTGACTTTCGATGTTTTTTCCCTCTGTATCAAGTCGGGCAATGCCTGCGTTCTCAAAGGGGGCAGCGATGCAGAATATTCCAATATCGCTATCGTAAAGATCATCAGGGAAGTGACCCGGAAATATAATCTCGACGAAAATATCCTTGCCTTGCTCCCGGCCGACAGGGAAGCGACGGCAGCCCTGCTCAATGCCGTGGATTATGTCGATATCATCATACCGCGCGGCAGTCAGAACCTGATCAATTATGTAAGAAACAATGCCAAAGTCCCTGTGATCGAGACCGGCGCCGGCATCGTGCACACCTACATCGATAAATCCGCTGACCTCGAAAAGGCCGTCCACATTGTGCATAATGCAAAAACCAGAAGGGTGAGTGTGTGCAACGCGCTCGATTGCCTCGTCATTCACCGCGACCGCCTGTCTGATTTACCATCAATCACTGAACCGCTCAGCGAAAAAAATGTACAGATCTTTGCCGACCAGCCTGCACTGGATGTGCTCAGAGGACATTACCCTGCTGAACTTTTGCAGTTAGCTGATGACTCACACTACGGCACCGAATTTCTGGATTATAAAATGTCAGTAAAAACCGTCAATGACATCGACGAAGCGCTGGATCACATAAGCCGCTACAGTTCGAAGCACAGCGAGGCGATCGTCGCCGAAGATGCTGAAGCTATAGAAAAATTCTTCAAAAGTGTGGATGCTTCCTCTGTCTATGCCAATGCTTCTACCGCCTTTACTGACGGGGCGCAGTTTGGCCTCGGCGCGGAGATCGGTATCAGCACACAAAAGCTCCATGCCAGAGGTCCGATGGCGCTGGAAGAACTGACAAGTTATAAGTGGATCATCAGGGGAAACGGCCAGACAAGACCCTGATCTATGAGAAAACGGCTATTTTTTACCCGTCACCATGCGAGTGATCCTGGCAACGCCAAAAATTATGAGCAAAAACCATGGCGTGCCGTGCAGGAAAAAGTCAAACCAATCCATCGGTTGCATGCCGACAGCACCACCCCATACCCACCGGACCTTGCCTATGATATGCGGCTCGGGAACGAAGGGTGCTAACCCCAGGGTAAGGCTTGCAACAAACGAAAGGCGCAGCCAGGAGTTGATGATCTGATCTCTGTCCATGGATATCAGAAATATTGGATAAAAACAAAAAAGCCCTGGAATTCATGTAGGGCTTTTTACGAAAGAAATATTTTACTTTGAGCTGTTGTCTTCGGCTTTCTTTTCTCCGGTCTTTTCGGTTCCGTTAGCCTGCTGATACGCTTCATTCAAACCGGCGATTACCTCATCGGTGATATCGAGCATGTCGTCCGCATACAGGATACCGCTGCCTTTGGTGTAGGTGAGTACGATATGGAGGTTTTTGTTCTTTCCATACTCACGAAGATATTCGGAAACCTTGTCATATAATTCGGCATTCTTATCAGCCTCATCTTTCATCAGTTGCTGCGTGAGCTGATCCTGATACATCATGAGGTTTTGCTGCTTTTTCTTAAGATCCTCCTCGACAGCCCTTGCCTGGCTGATGGTCATATTGCCGGCAGTACGCTGAAAATTCTCAATTTCCTTTTGCAGGCCCATTGCCCTGTTCTGATATTCCTTGTTGAGCTTGTCACGCTTGGCGGTAAGGTCCTTCTCGATTTTCTTGAAAAAATCATAATTTTTCAACAGCGAATCGGAATTGACATACGCGATGGACAAGTTACTGAATTGTGATTCCGTGGGAGCTTGCTCCGTTTCAGCCACTTCCTCCTTTTTTGTCTCTCCGGTGAAATGCAAGACATACAACACGATCACCGCAATGAGCAATACGACATTCAATACAATAGATAAATTTTTCACAACTTTTAATTTTTTGATTTGAGCCTGCAAAGATAAAGAAAGATCGTAAACATAAAATTCAATTTATCAATACTTTGCGCAAAGCGACTACAGTCACAGTCCTCTCTTCCGGCCCCCGTTCTTA
>WGED01000065.1 GCA_015492915.1 Cyclobacteriaceae bacterium | reverse complement strand
TGATCACCTGGGTGTCGGGCGTTTCCCAGTCATCATCATAGCGGTACCGCCCGCCTGCCGAAGTGACCCGCTCCGGATAGGTGACGCCAAGGCCCCAGCGCATCAGGTCGATCATGTGCGTGCCGTTGTTGAGCGCCTCACCTGTGCCCCAATGCCAGAACCAGTGCCAATTGTAGTGAATCACATTGTCCTTGAATGGGCGGCGTGGCGCAGGGCCCTGCCATAGATCGAAATTAAGCCATCCGGGAACCGGTACTTCTTTGCCATGGCCTATCGACGGCCTGTTGTTGGCATACCAGCTACGCGCAAAGTACACCCTGCCGATAACGCCGTCATGTAATTTTTCTATCGCCGCGCGCACATTGGGATAGGAGCGCCGCTGCGTACCCAATTGTATGAGTTTTCCATACTTTTTCGATGCTGCTACCAGCAACTCGCCTTCGCGGGGATTGTGGCTGGCAGGTTTTTCAAGATATACATGCTTGCCCGCTTTCACGGCCAGGATGCCTGCCGGAGCATGCCAGTGGTCCGGCGTAGCCACGACGAGCACTTCTACACCCTTGTCTTCCAAGGCCTTACGGAAATCGGGTGTGTTTTCCGGGGCCTTGTCCTGAATCTCCGCCACGGCATCAACACATTTGGCTGCAGCCCTGCTGTCAACATCGCTGATATGGCGCACCACACAATTGGGTTGCCTTGCAAAATTTTTGGCCAGCGCCAGCCCGCGACTGTGAACACCCATCACGGCTACCGCAATGCGTTCGTTGGCGCCCATGATCGAGGCATAACTTTTTGCGCTGAACGCCGGCAACACACCGCCGGCGGTGATCGCCGCTGCGGTGCCCATAGTATTTTTGATGAATATTCTACGTGACGATCCCATGGCTATGACTTTTTGATGATTTTTTCAGCCTCTGCATTAGCCTTTTTCATAACATCCTCAATGGCAGCAGGCATACCACCCCTACGCTTGCTCTCATCTGCCGCTTCCATAAAGGCAAAAAGCTCAATCGTCTCTTCCTCCCGCACGGGCGGCTCGCCCGTTTCAAAAAATTCAGCGACTTTGATCAGCAAAGGCTTATATCCGGAATAACCGGCAAGGGACATATTGCCCTCTTCGCCAAAAGCCGTTCCGCCAAACTCATATTTGCCGGCACGCATGCCCCTGAAAGTGCCCACCTTACCGTCGTCCCAAACGCCCACGGCCACATCGGTGCTCTCCGTGTTCACCCTCGTAACGGTACGACAGCCCGTGCCCATGACCGTGTACATCAGCTCGACCGCATGGATCCCATACCAGAACAGATCGGGATGCGTCTCCTCGATCTCCGAAGGTCCGTAAGTGGTAGCGCCCACAATTTTGCCGATTTTTCCATTGGCAGCGATCTGTGCATTTTCCGTATAGCGCAAAGAAGATGATGAAAAAACAGGTATTTTATACTTTTTGGCAAGCGCAAATATCGCGATGGCATCAGCCAGCGAAGCGGTCATCGGCTTGTCGATGAACATCGTCTTGCCCGCTTTCATCACAGGTATTGACTGCTCCAGGTGCAGCCGCCCGTCGTTGGTCTCGAGCAGCACCACATCCACCATTTTCAGCAATGCACCGATGGAATCGACGATCTTTACCCCAAACTCCTGAATCTGCTTGGTGTACTTCGGAATGCGCGAATAGCTCGATTCGATCTCGGAAGAGCCATGCGGATAGGCAGCCACGACTTTGTACCCCTTCAACGCCGGATCGGGGTTATCGGCATTGAATTCTTTGGTAAAAGCTATGGAGTGCGAGGTATCAAGGCCGATGATGCCGATACGTTTCCCCGTCTGCACCGGCCGGGCCCCGAAAGCAGCGCCGGCGCTCATCACAGAAAGGCCTGCTGCACTCGCAGCAGTTGTCCTGATAAATTTGCGACGATTGTATGGATTTTTCATGATTTTAAGATTTGTCGGATAAAATGAGGTATAAAAAATGTCCGTATCTCCTGGTAAGCAGGAGGATGTAACTATACTGATAAATGTAAGACTTTTTACTTTTGATTAAAAGATCTGGTATCGACAAAAAATCAGACTTCTGGTTTTTGAGGGAGGCATTGCTTAACAAACGAAAAGGTTTTTCGTAAAAAAAAGTGTCATTTGCAATAATTCTTATTTTTCCCGGACATTCCGACAGCACATATTGTTATTTAAATGATGAGGGTTGAAAATAAAGCATAAAACTAAACTGATTTGGAAATGAGATTTGCTTACGCTGTAAACGAAAACGGAGAATTCAAAGATGATTTCTTCGGGCACGCCGACAGGTTCTTGATTTATAAGTATGACTCCGGACAACTACATTTTGAATCTGAAGAGACAAATATTTTTAAACATATGGGAAATGCGGATGGTAGCGGCAGCCCCGAGAAGAGTGAGGCAATCATTGATCTATTGAAAAAGAAGAATGTTCATGCTTTAGTTGCCAGAAAATTCGGCAGAAATATCACAAGGATAAATAATCATTTTATCCCCGTGGTCATACATTCCCACAATCCTGAAGACGCCTCTCAGATATTACTCCAGCATATCGACTGGATCACCGACGAATGGCACAAAAAAACAGACGAACACAAAATGTTCATGATCAAAAACGGGATATTGAAACTTGATGTTAAGTCCATCTATCTCCAGGCCGAAAAAGCATCCGAAAAACCCATCAGCTAAGGCTAAAATGTGACCGCTCTATGCAATCATACGATCTGTCGCTTCACCGGATCCCAAAATACCTGCCGCTTCTCGAGATATGACTTTTTGGCCATTTGTATGGTAATCGCTTCCTGGAAGGCCCAATCGATATTACAACTCACCTGCCCTCCGTTACGGATCACATCAAGCCATTCACGCAAGTGTAAATGTGTGACATCCATGGATTTACCGCCAATACTCACAGACGTAAGGCCGCGATCGGCATAGTACTTTTCAGTCGCTGATGTAGTGGCGTCCGCACCACCCGCACCTATCGTAAACATCGGTTTGCTCGTGTCTATTAATTTCTTGTCGAGCTTGTCTTTATACTTTTCCGAGTCACGATCGGCAATAACGGAGAGCGTGCTACCGATTTCCATGCTCGCATCCCTGCCCATAAATACCCTGCCACGCGATCGGCTGTTTGCCAGAGTTGCGCTGTAGATGAGGGTCATCCCCTGATCGGGATACTCAAAGACCGCCTGCATCAGATCGGGAATCTCCCGGCCGTCTTTGTAATAATAGATACCACCCGAACACATGCATGATGCCGGTATACCACAATTCAGGATACCGTTAACTGCATCAAATTCATGAGAAAATAACTGCCCTAATAACCCTGTTGCATAATCCCAATATTTTGTCCAGTTGTAGTAACGATCAATACTGAAAGGGACTTTTGGGCGGTCACCGAGCCACTGATCCCAGTCGATCGATCGCGGGTCACCCGGCCTCGGTGTGCCGTCACCTTTGAGATGACGTACCCAGGCTCCGCGAGAGGTATTTCTATTGGTGGTAGTTTCAACGAGATTCACTTGTCCCAACACTCCTTTTTTAACCAAATCCGCTGCAAATGGATATATGGGGTTGTGACGAATCTGATGACCGAGCTGATAAACAGGCTTTGCTCCTTTGAGCGCTGCCTCCATCTGAAAGATTTCTTCCTCCGTTCTCGTAGGCGCCTTTTCACAATAAACATGCTTGCCCGCCTGAATGGCTTCAATGGTAATATGTGCATGATGGTGATCGGGTGTAGCGATAATTACGGCATCCACATCATCACTCGCAAGCATCTCCTGATAATGCCTGAACCGCTTGACTTTCGGCAGGTTTTTCTCGCCCGCCATGGCTTTCACACTGTGCCGGGCAGCGTCCATGGCTCGTTCAGCGTGTAAATCGAACACATCGGCTACTCCCGTCAGTACCACATTGAGGTCCTTGTAGTCCATCCATCGCTCCATCTGTTCCTTATCCATTCCATCGAGCCGCTCCCTGGTGGCAAAACCCGTATGAAAAAGCAATGACTGTGACCGCGATCCTGCTCCGATGATGCCCAGGCGCAAAGCATTGCCGGGCTTGCCTGTGCCCCGGTTGGAGATATTGAAACTCAGCTCCTGATTAAGCCCCAGCTCTTTGAGCATATTTACAGGTGGTTCAGCCTTTTTCTTCAGGGATTCACTTTTGGCAAATTCATACCCGAAAAGACCGAGTACCGGTACTGATGCCATGCCTTTTAAAATATCCCTGCGCTTAAGTCCTCCCTTTTGTTCCTGTCCACTTTTATTTTTGTCTTCCATCATGTTGATCGTTTATTGCTTAGTCGTTTTCTTTTTCAATAATAAATCGAAGCCATATTGCTCTCCTGAAGGAAATACAGATAAAAGCAGTAAAGCCGCAGCTTCAATCAGGTTTTTATTTACAACCAGATAACTGCCCTCGGTAGCCATGTTGTACTCAAGCCCCGGAAACGGCGGAGTCGCCAAATAATACAGCAGCAGCAAAACCATCCCCAAAATAGAAAACAACCTTGTGAACAGGCCCAGCATGAGCCCCAGGCCGATAATCACCAGTCCCCATTGGTTGAGAAAATTAACCGCATGCAACATGGAAGTGTTTTCGGCAATGGCCTGAAATATCCCCGAAAACAAGCCTTTCGACTGCGACAGAAATCCTGCCGAAGTCCAATCAGGATTCAGGACTTTGATCAATCCTTCATACAAAAAGTGCCATCCGATAAATACCCTGAGAAGAAATAATGACACGGATTGTGTTTTTGAAATATTCATTGTGTTAAATGTTTACTGATATCTGCTCCATGAATGTACCCGCCTATGCCTCTGCCCATATTTGCAACGAATTATTGCTTGAAAACCATAAAAAAAACGATTAAGCATTTAATATCACCTCAATTCAATAACAGGATTAGCATAATTAAAATCAAAACTGTAAATTAATGAACACGTTTGCATTATTAAAATTACTTACCCTCTTTTTTATGAAACCGACAAAATACTTCCCCTTCTCAAGCTATATCTTTGCCGTGCTGATGCTTGGTTTGCTGATATTATTTTCGTGCACATCTAAAAAAAATGAAGAAAAAATGAAATTGAATAAAAAAGTACCTGTAGTCATCTGTTTTGATGTTGAGGATTATACCTCGCCTGAATCCGTAGGCATGGA
>WGED01000064.1 GCA_015492915.1 Cyclobacteriaceae bacterium | reverse complement strand
TGACGAATCAAACGTGAACGAAGTGCCTGATTTTGACGTAGTTTAAGCTCAGAGTAGAAAGGTTATTGAGAATTTTGGGATAAAACAAGCGTTTTTCAATGTAAATATCAATTCCTTACTTGCATCATCGCAATCTTTTCATGAATAATCTAGGTTAATCCGGCAGCCCTCCCTGCTAAGCGGCCAGTAAAAATTGCCTGTTTTTCATGAAAAGATATTATAGACGATATAGGAGGCGAGGTAGGCAAACCCGCTCATATACACCAATTGCAGAAATGGCCATTTCCAGCTTTTGGTTTCAGCTTTCACAATTGCCAGGGTGCTCATGCATTGCATCGCAAAAGCGTAAAAAATCAGTAATGACAAAGCGACGGCTGTTGTGTACATCGGCCCTCCGGTTTCGGGATTGATTTCCTCCTTCATCCTGCTCTTGATTGTAGATTCCTCTTTGGATCCGATGCTGTAAATGGTTGCCATGGTACCGACAAACACTTCGCGGGCAGCAAACGAGGTGACCAGTGCGATGCCTATTTTCCAGTCGTATCCGAGCGGCCTGATAATCGGTTCGAGTGTTTTGCCGAATAGTCCGGCGTAGGAATTTTCAAGTTTAAAAGCACCGACTTTGGCCTCAAATTCTTCTGTGCTTATTTCTTTCCCGTTTAAGGATTTCCTGACATAATTCTCAGCCTCTTTCACCTTATCTCCCGGTCCGAACGATGCCGCTACCCACAATACGATTGAGATAGTCAAAATTATTCTCCCCGCATGGATGGTAAAAGTCCTGGACTTATCATAGATGGTGATACCCACGTTTTTCCATCGGGGGAATTTATATAATGGCAATTCCATTATGAAATATCCTGTACTTTTGATTTTAGCCAGCGAACTGATTACCCACGCCGAAAGCACAGACATAATAAACCCTAACAGATACATTCCCATAAGGGCCAGCCCCTGTAGGTTGAGAAAGCCGAATAATCTTTCTTCAGGCACTACAAGCGCTATGAGAATGGTATAGACAGGGAGCCTGGCCGAGCAGCTCATGAACGGCGTAACAAAAATAGTTACAAGGCGTTCTTTCCAGTCGTCGATGGTGCGGGTGGCCATGATGGCAGGAATTGCACAAGCCCAACCGGAAATGAGCGGAACAATGCTCTTCCCGTTCAATCCGAATTTCCTCATGATTTTATCCATGAGAAAAACTACCCTCGACATATAACCTGTTTCTTCGAGTATGGCGATAAAGGCAAAAAGAATGGCTATCTGCGGAATGAAGATCACCACGCCGCCTATACCCGGAATTACACCTTCGGTGAGCAAATCGGTAAAAACACCCGGTGGCAATGATGATTTGAGGAAAATACCGATTTCGGAAAATGTGAAATCGATAAAATCCATCGGTGCCTGAGCCCAGGCAAAGATACCCTGGAAAATCAGAAAAAGGATAAAGAAAAAAATGAGGTATCCGAAGACGGGGTGTGTGAATACCTTGTCCAGCCTTTCCGTCAGATTTCTGCTTTTATGTAAATTATAAACAACCGCATTTTTAATAATTTTCTCAATGCTTTTGTACCGTTGTACGATCTCTTTTGATTGAGAAAGTTCGGGGTTGAACTTATTTTTTCTGATCAGTTCTTTAATGAATTGTCTGTCCTGCTCTTGTAGTCCCGGGAAATGCTCATATTGTATCAGCAGCAGATGAGCGATATAGTTATTTTCGACCCCGAATTTTTTCATGATATCCTCTTCGAGCGTTTTTTCAAAATCAGAGGCTGTAAAAATGGGCTTCAGTATTTTGTGCTCTTTGGAGGCGAGCGCTGTTTTTAGCATATCCAGGCCCTGTCCTGTTCGGGCATTGATGGAAATAGTCGGGACGGAGAAATCTTTGGCGATCATGGTCGGGCTTACCCTTTGTCCGAGATTAGTTGCTACATCGAGCATATTGAGCACGAGGATCACGGGGATGCCAAGGTCGGCCACCTGCGTAAACAACAGAAGGTTCCGTTTGATATTGGAGGCGTCAATGATGATAATGACGAGATCAGGATTGGCGGGATTGTTTTTATTGATCAGTGTATCGAAGACCACCTGCTCATCCATCGAACGGGGATAAAGGCTGTAAGTGCCCGGCAGGTCGATGATTTCTACCTTTTCGCCATTTGGCAGGGAGCAGATACCGGTTTTCTTTTCGACAGTAACACCGGGGAAATTACCCACCTTTTGGTTCAGGCCTGTCAGTTGGTTAAACAGGGAGGTTTTACCACAATTTGGATTTCCTAACAACGCAACTTTTCTGATTTTTCCTGCCATGCCTCAACTGATCAAGATGCAAGAAGCTTCCGAACGACGTAAGGTCAGGTTATATCCGGCCACATAATACGAGATTGGGTCACCGAGCGGGGCGGCAAAATTCATCTTAATGATGCTGCCCGGCAGGCATCCCATCTCCATCAGCTTAAGGGATAATATGTTATCAGAAAACCCTGAAATAGTTCCTGTTTCGCCTGATTTCAGATCCGCTGCGCTTCTTTTTTCTTTCAATCTTATTTAGAATTATTATAAGTAGCGCAAATTACGTCTATCCGGCCGAATATTCAAAGGATTATGTGCAACACCGGTTCTATGAGAAAAAAGGCATTTTTTTCATGATAAATTTATTGGGGGGCAGTCTGTTACCGGGCGGACAAGTTTCACATCCTCCTTTATTGTTTAATAAAAAATAGTTAAATCTTCATGATGGAGTAGAGGATTAGGTCCATCGTCGATGTGAAAATAAATTTTGTTGGATTTCCTTTAAAATCTGGTTGAATGATTAATTTTGCCCCCCTAACAAATCAAGCTTTTTTATTTTGAATAAAGTTTTAGTAACCGGTGCGGCCGGTTTTATAGGATTTCACCTGGTGAACCGGCTTTTAAAAGAAGGGTGGCATGTCGTTGGTGTTGACAATGTCAACGATTATTATGACGTGAATCTGAAGCTTGCCAGATTGGGAATTTTGAAACAATCACCGCATTTTAATTTTTATAAAGAATCGCTCGAAAACCATAAGATGGTTATGGAGATCTTTGAGGGCGAAAAACCCGAATATGTAGTAAATATGGCTGCTCAGGCCGGTGTCAGGTATTCTATAGAAAAACCCCATGTTTTCACTAAAACCAACATAGAAGGTTTTTTAAATATCCTTGAGGGCTCCAGGCATCATAAAGTAAAACATCTGGTCTATGCTTCATCAAGCTCGGTGTACGGCGCCAACAAAAAGCCTATTTCATCGGTCGGCGATCATGTCAATCATCCCGTATCGCTGTATGCTGCTACCAAAAAAGCCAATGAACTCATGGCCCATTCTTATGCCTGGCTCTATGGCCTGCCCGTCACCGGATTACGGTTTTTTTCTGCTTATGGTCCGTGGGGACGTCCTGATATGGCATTGTTCTTGTTTACCAGAGCGATCCTTGAAGGCAAGACCATCGATGTGTACAATTACGGAAAGATGAAGCGCGATTTTACTTATATCGATGATATAGTGGAAGGTGTTTTCAGATTGATTACCCACATTCCGCAAAGTGATGATAATTGGGATCCGGCTGACCCTGATCCGGCCACAAGCAGTGCCCCTTACCGGGTTTTTAATATTGGCAATAACAATCCCGTCGAGCTAAATTATTATATCGAAGTGATTGAAGATTGCCTTGGGAAAAAAGCCATTAAAAATTATATGCCCATGCAACCCGGCGATATAGCAGAATCCTACGCAGAAGTATCCATACTAGAGAAGGAAGTCGGATTCAGCCCGTCTACCACAATTGAAGAAGGTATCGGAAAATTTGTAAAATGGTTCAGGGATTATTATAAAATGTGAATGCCTTCTATGGAAATTATTAAAACCCTAATACCAGAAAACTGCTGTTGAGCAGGTTTTCCTTATTGTAGACAAATCGCTCGTTGGTTGTCATGCTTAACACCTTCGCCCCGGCAGCCTCAGCAATGGCCTGGCCGGCAGCGGTGTCCCATTCCATTGTTGGTCCATGGCGATAATAAATGTCGGCTTTCCCTTCGGCCACCATGCAGAACTTGAGGGAACTCCCGACTGAAATGGTTTCAATCACTCCGTATTGCTCCAATAATTCCGCTTCTTCATCCGATTTGTGCGAGCGGCTTCCAACGGCGATCCTGTCAGTCTGTCTGCTATTAACTTTTAGCGAATGCTCTTTTTTATCATCAGTAATCATGATAGCGGCACCTTCCAGGACATTACCGATATATAGTTTTTTCAAAACAGGGGTATAAATAATCCCAAGAACAGGATACCTGTCTTCGATCAACGCTATATTGACGGTAAACTCCCCGTTCCTCTTTATAAATTCTTTGGTGCCGTCGAGCGGGTCCACAAGCCAAAACCGGTTCCACTGTTTTCTGATTTCATATTCTGTGTGTTTCTCTTCTTCGGATAACACCGGAATATCGGGGTACAGGGATTTCAGGGCATTTACGATCACTTCGTTGCTGGCCTGGTCTGCCAGGGTCAATGGAGAATTGTCAGATTTATAGTCCACTTCGCCCGAAAGGGCCTTATCATGGTATATCTTTAAAATCTCATCGCCGGCTTTTACAGCGATATCCTTCAGGGCATTGATGTCAATATTCATTTTCTAATATTTTTTATTAATTAAATAAGGCCAAAAATAGATACATTATTTATTTAATTCATGTATTAATGCTATTTTTGCGGAAATTTCAGGCCGGATGGACAATATTTTTCCCATTTTTGATACCATTTTATCGACAGAAGACAAAGAGCGGTTGTTAAAGCAGCGCGCTGTAGTCGTGTGGATTGTGGGCCTTTCAGGTTCGGGTAAAAGCACGCTTGCCAGGGGATTGGAGAATGAACTGCATCAGCAGGGATACCTGACCCAGGTGCTTGACGGGGACAACCTGCGCAGCGGGATCAACAATAATCTGGGGTTTTCTCATGAAGATCGTGTCGAAAACATCAGGCGAGCAGCGGAAGTATCAAAATTGTTTGCAGATTGCGGCATCATTACTATTTGTTCATTGATAAGTCCGACGAATGAGATCAGGGCAATGGCACGCTCAATCATTGGTGAGAAATACTTTGAGGTTTATGTAAATTGTCCGCTTGAAGTCTGTGAATCAAGAGATGTCAAGGGCTTGTACAAGCGCGCCAGAAACGGGGAGATCAAAAACTTTACGGGAATTGACTCGCCTTTTGAACCGCCTGAGGATCCGGATCTTGAGATCAGAACAGATATTCATTCCATTGAAGAATGTCATAAACAGTTAGTCGAAAAAATAATTCCGAAAATAAAATATAAATAATGAGTAAATACAAATTATCACATCTGGACCAGCTTGAGAATGAGGCCATTTTCGTGATGCGCGAAGTCGTGGCCCAGTTTGAGAGGCCTGCCTTGTTGTTTTCCGGCGGAAAAGACTCGATTGTCATGGTCAGGCTGGCACAGAAAGCATTTTGGCCTGCAAAAATTCCCTTCCCCCTTGTTCATATCGATACAGGCCACAATTTTGAAGAGACCCTTGAATACAGGGATAAACTGGTGCAAGAGCTCGGAGTGGACCTGATCGTAGGCTCTGTCCAGGAATCTATCGACCAAGGAAAGGCTGTGGAGGAAAAAGGCCCGAATGCCAGCAGAAATGTATTGCAAACCATCACACTTCTCGATACCATCGAAAAATACAAATTTGACGCCCTGTTTGGCGGAGGTCGTCGGGATGAAGAAAAGGCGAGAGCCAAGGAGCGCTTCTTTTCACACAGAGATGAGTTTGGACAATGGGACCCCAAAAATCAACGCCCGGAACTGTGGAATCTGTTTAATGGACGCAAACATATCGGCGAGCATTTCAGGATTTTCCCATTGAGCAACTGGACCGAAATGGATGTGTGGCAGTACATCGCCAGGGAAAAGATTCCTATTCCGAGCATTTATTATGCGCATGAAAGGGAGGTATTTATGCGGGATGGAGTATATCTGGCATATTCTCCTTATATCACCCTTCGGGACAATGAAAAGATAGAAAGGAAGGTCGTGAGATTTCGCACAATTGGCGATATGACCTGCACTGGCGCCGTGCTGTCAAATGCGTCCAAAATTGAAGATATAATACTGGAAGTTGCCGCTGCCAGGGAGACGGAAAGAGGCAGCAGGGCAGACGACAAGCGATCTGATGCGGCTATGGAAGACCGCAAGAAAGAAGGGTATTTTTAAGCTTACACAACATTTATTTAGAATCCAATGGACAACATTGAAATAATGGAAAAAGAATTTTCAAGTCAGGAATATCTGGATATGGATCTGCTGCGGTTTACGACCGCCGGATCCGTTGACGACGGCAAAAGCACATTGATAGGCAGGTTGTTGCATGACACCAAGTCGATTTTTGAAGATCAGCTTGAAGCCGTGGAGGATGCGAGCAGGAAGATGGGAGACCATCATGTCAATCTGGCATTGCTCACCGATGGTCTCCGCGCCGAGCGCGAGCAGGGCATCACCATCGATGTGGCCTATCGTTATTTTGCCACGCCAAAACGTAAATTTATTATAGCCGATACTCCGGGTCACATTCAATACACCCGTAACATGGTGACGGGCGCTTCGACGGCAAACCTGGCGATCGTACTCATCGATGCGCGAAACGGAGTGGTGGAGCAGACATGCAGGCACTCCTTTATCGCCTCATTGCTTCAGATCAAACACCTTGTTCTCTGCATAAATAAGATGGACCTCGTGGATTATGACGAGGAAGTGTACAATAGGATCAAAGCTGATTTTGAGGATTTCAGCTCCAAGCTTGAAATACAGGATATCAGGTATATTCCGATCAGTGCCCTGAAAGGGGACAATGTCGTGGATAAGTCTGAAAACATGCCATGGTACAATGGTCCTACTCTCCTGTTCACTTTGGAAAATGTCCATATTTCAAGTGATTATAATTTTGTTGACCCGAGGTTTCCCGTGCAAAAAGTTATCCGACCGCAATCGGATGAGTACCATGATTTCAGGGGATATGCCGGCAAAATTGAGGGGGGTATATTCAAGCCGGGGGATGAAGTGTTGGCACTTCCGTCTGGTTTTACCACCAGGGTCAGATCTATCGAAACGATGAACGGCCCGCTTGACGAGGCTTTCCCTCCTCAAAATATTGTAATGACCCTTGAGGATGAAATCGACATCAGCCGTGGCGATATGATCGTGAAACCCAATAATCAGCCGAACATCGGGCAGGATATTGAGCTGATGATTTGCTGGCTCAATGAGAAGCCATTGCTCCTGGGAGGAAAGTACGCCATCAGACATACGACCAAGGACGCCAGGTGTATTATCAAGGAGGTTTTGTACAAGGTAAATATCAATAATCTTCATAAGATCGAGGACGATCTGAGTATCGGCCTTAATGAAATCGGAAGAATCCGCATCAGAACGACTCAGCCGTTTTTCTACGACAGTTACAAGAAAAACAGAGGCACAGGCAGTATCATCCTTATCGATGAGGCCACAAATGAAACGGTTGGTGCGGGCATGATTATTTAATTAAAATGCAATGAAGGAAAAGGCAGAAGCGCTCAAAGCAGAAATTTCATCATATCAAGTTTCAGATAAAGAAGAACTCGAACAATTCAGGCTAAGGTTTATAAGCCGCAAAAGCGTGATCAGCGACTTGTTTGCTGAAATGAAAAACGTAGCGCCGGAAGACCGAAAGGAGATGGGTATGGTGCTTAATGAGCTTAAAAATCAAGCTCAGGCAAAGTTTAAAGAACTGATCGCCTCGCTGGAAAAGTCGGAGTCCGAATCATCGGCTGCACCGGTCGATCTCACGTTGCCTCCTATCCCTGATACACTGGGCAGTCTGCACCCGCTCGCTATTACAAAAAAGAGGATCCTTGAAATTTTTGAGAGGATCGGGTTTAATGTATCCTACGGACCGGAGATCGAGGATGACTGGCACAATTTCACTGCCCTGAATTTTCCCGAAAATCACCCTGCGCGTGAAATGCAGGACACTTTTTTCATAGAGAAAGACCCTGATATTGCTTTGCGCACACACACTTCCTCAGTACAGGTGAGGGTGATGGAAAAGGAAAAACCTCCCATCCGCACCCTGTCTCCGGGCCGTGTTTTCAGAAACGAGGCCATCTCAGTGAGGGCCCACTGCATCTTTCATCAGGTGGAAGGGCTTTATGTCGATAAAAACGTCAGCTTCGCCGATCTGAAACAGACCATGCTGTATTTTGCCAGGGAATTCTTCGGGAAAAATACCAAAATCAGGCTAAGGCCTTCTTATTTCCCCTTTACGGAGCCAAGCGCCGAACTTGATATCTCGTGCTTTATCTGTGGTCAGAAAGGCTGTAAAGTGTGTAAGCATACCGGATGGGTTGAAATTGGCGGCTGTGGCATGGTCGATCCCAACGTATTGAAAAACTGTGACATTGACCCTGAAGAATATACAGGGTTTGCATTTGGTATGGGAATAGAGCGAATTACCATGCTGAAATACCAGATCAATGATATCAGGCTGTTTACAGAAAATGATATCCGGTTTCTCAGCCAGTTCAAACCCGTAAATTGATAATAAAGCCAGTTGAGACTCGTTGTTTGGGATGATGCGCCGATATATTTATCTTTTTTTCTTTCTTTTCAACTTTATCTCGTCATGTGACAACAGTTATCCTGAAGAGCGAATCCCCTATGTTTATGTTGAAGTGGATATCAATTTGAATAATTTACAGTATCAGGATTTAAGAAACCCGGGAGGTTATGTCTATTATGATGCAGGTTATAAGGGATTGATCATTTATCATGAAGGGAATGGCATTTACAGGGCTTTTGACCGTGCCTGCACCTATGATCCCAATGCGGCAAACTGCGATCCGATAGTGATAGACGATTCCGGCTTGTTTATGATCCACAAATGTTGCAAATCAACCTTCAGCTTCAATGGTAATCCGACAGGAGGCCCCGCCTCATTAAACCTTGTCGAATATCGCACCTATGTTGATGGAATATATCTGAAGATCAGAAACTAAACCATTTCAGGCAGGACTACATCAATTGTTCGATGACCGCATCAACAGTCACTCCTTCAGCCTCTGCTTTAAAATTGCGCAATATCCTGTGCCGCAATGTCGGCTTGGCCACTGCCTGAACATCTTCGATATCAGGGGAAAATTTACCGTTGATCAGGGCATTGAATTTTGCCCCGGCTATAAGATACTGTGATCCCCGGGGCCCTGCACCCCATTCCAGGTAACTGTTGGTGATTTCCGGTGCGCCTTCTTGCCCGGGACGTGTTTTTTGTACCAGTTTCACCGCGTATTCGACCACGTTGTCTGCCACAGGTACCTCTTTGATTAATTGCTGAAATTCCATGATTTCCTGTCGGTCAATTACTTTATTCACTTGCTGAGGATCAGAGCCTGTAGTGGTTTTGACGATTTCCACCTCCTGTTCATAAGACGGATAGTCGAGCAGAATATTAAACATAAAGCGGTCGAGTTGGGCTTCAGGCAACGGATAGGTTCCTTCTTGTTCAATTGGGTTTTGAGTGGCGAGTACAAAAAATGGTTTGTCGAGTAAATGCCGCTCTCCTGCTACGGTTACGGCGTATTCCTGCATCGCTTCGAGCAGGGCTGATTGGGTTTTTGGCGGAGTCCTGTTTATCTCGTCTGCCAGGATGATATTGGCAAAAACAGGCCCCTTGATAAATTTAAAATTTCGTTGGTTGTCAAGCGTTTCAGCCCCGATGATATCCGAGGGCATCAGGTCGGGTGTAAACTGGATTCTGTTGAAGGAGAGGTCAAGTGCATCCGAAATGGTTTTGATGAGCATTGTTTTGGCGAGGCCCGGAACACCGACAAGGAGGCTGTGTCCCTGGCAGAAAATTGAAGTGATTACCAGTCTCACGACATCATCCTGACCAATGATCACCTTGGCAATTTCCTTTTGCAGTTTGCTGTATGCTGTTTTAAGGGCTTCGGCGGCCGCTACTTCATTTTCAAAAAGCTTCATTGTCATTGCAGTATTTTACAATCCTTATATTCCGAGTCTACTTCTATATACACATCATCTTTTGCATCCTTAAACCAATCACTCATCATTTTGGATTTTTTTGCATTTAGTGCTGCCTGGTAAATCTTCTGATAGTCCTGATCGAGGTTGGCCTGATGTGGCTTGATCTTCGATTTATAATAAATAATTCTCATAGCCTCTTTGCCGTCAGGCATTTTAAAGCGCATCGGTGCTGAAATAGAGCCGACTTTCATGGTATCGATGGTAAAAAACAGGCTCGGGTCAAGCTCGCTAACGGATATCCTGTTGGCGCCGCTGGCATCGCGGATAAATCCGCCGTTGGAAGAGGTAGCCTTGTCGTCCGAGAATTCTTTCGCTGCGCGGTCGAAGGCAAGGCTGTCTTTTTCGATCAGCGTCTTGACACTATCGAGAAAATGTGCGGCTCTCTCAAAATCCTTGTCGGTATATTTTGGCTGAATCAGAATATGACGTGCGTTGTATATATCGCCCCGCCGTTCGACCATTTGAATGATATGAAAGCCAAACTCAGTTTGCACCGGCAATGAAATTTCACCCTCTTTCAGTTTCAGTGCAGCGGCTTCAAATTCCGGAACCATCTGGCCTCTTTGTATTTCACCGAGATTACCGCCTCTCAAAGCTGTGGGGCCTTCCGAATACCTTCCTGCGAGCACCTGAAAGTCCGTGCCATTGAGCGCTTCATTGCGTATTTTCATCAACAAGTCTTCGATACGTTTTTTTTCTTCGGGGCTGATTTCAGGCTTTTTTACAATCTGGCCTATCTGTACTTCTGTTGAAAAATAAGGCAAGCTGTCTGATGGAATCCTCTTAAAAAACCGCTTCACTTCTGCGGGGGTCACCTTTATGTTTTCGGTAATGGTTTGCTGCATCTTCTGCACAATCAGTTGTTCTTTTACCTGTTCCCGCAGTTCTTCCTTGATTTCTTCAAGGGATTTGCCAAAAACTTCTTCCAGTTTTTTAGGATCGCCGCCTGCCTGGGCTATCACCCCCTGCATACGCATATCCAGTTCACGATCGATCATATCCTCTTCTACCATCACAGAGTCGATCTCGGCCTTGGCTACCATCAACTTGTTAAGGATAAGACCCTCGATGACATTACATCTCGTGATCTTGTAATCTCCCGAAGCCTGAGCTTGCAGAAATGCTCGTTCGACCTCGGATTTCAGTATGATATAGTCATCAACTTTGGCGATGATCTTATCAACAAGGGTAAGATCGGAAGTAGGCGTCGGATCTTTTTCCTGGCCATAACCTGCCAAAGAAAACAGCAACAGAAATATCACACCCCACAATCCCCTATTCATTATAATATATTTTAAAGGCTTCATTTTTTACTGCATTTTCATAAATATCATCCTCCATTTTCCTGACCAGCGCCAGTTTGCGCTTGTTCAGAATAATCTTGCGGATATCGTCACGCACAAATTCGAGCGGTGACGTATCGTTTTGAATTCTGAACTGGAAAATCCTGAGGAAATAAATATAGTTATCGTCCTGAGTTTCTGAGTATTTTGTGCGTCGCAGAAAATCAGTTTTGTTGGGAATATCCATCAATGGCGTTCCGTTGATCACATCGTCAAAATTTACCCATACGGAATCATCGAGATGCACTTTCACGCCAAAGCTATAAGTATATGATTTCAACTCCTCCCGGTCTTTCTCTCTGTTGGATTTGAGTAAATAACGAAAGCGTCCCAGCTTCGGAGCATCTTTGGGCAACTGGATAAAAAAGCATTTGACGATATTTTGTTTAAGTTCAAAGTTCTGAATATTGTCGTGATAGTAGTTTTCAATTTCCTCTTCCGATATTTCGGTATCAAGATTGCCTGCAATCGTGTATTTCTCAAATTCATGCATCATAAGCGCATATTTATAATCCAGCACGCGCCGCTCCAGTTCTTCTTCATCAAAAGACAGATGTTTTTGAGCTTCGGCAATCAACAATTGCTTTTTGACCCAACTTTTGATATGCCTTTCCATCAGGTCGATGCTGTCCTTTTTTGAGATACCCGACGGCAATACGCCCTCTACATCCTTGGGGTATAAATATATATCACCCACACTTGCCAATGGCTTTGTCCCGGATGTTTGCCCGTCCTGATTTTCATTTTTGAATTGAAGCAAATCACATGACGCCAGCGTGAGGACACTAAGCAGGATGATGACGCTTTTTCTTAAATGATTTTTTAATCTTATCAAGTGTTGAGTGATTAACTTTAACAGAATATTTGCTATTTAACTCTTCCAGCCACTTTTCTTCCAGGAAATCCTGATAATCCGTGATCACTTTTCCTTTTATCTCCGGTAATTCCTGTGGTTCCCGGTCGAGTATTTCATGGATAACAACCATGAAAAATTGGTTATTTTCCATAAACTCATACAAGCCTGGCTTCCAGGAAGTTGAATCGATCAAATGATTATCGCCTTTCTCAAATTTACCTTCCCTGACCCGCAAAGTTAAAGCAGATTCCTTATTGTACAGGTATTCTAACGATTTTTTTGATTTACTATTTAATACAACAAGAATTTTGTCGTCATCTTTGTCCGGGCTCCTGTCTATTATTGATTTTTCTGGTATGCCCATGTCATTCAGAAAACGTCTGATGTCATTATACTTTTTGTTTTCATGGTCATTGCAGGCAATCTCTATGACCGCCGGGCTATATTTAAAGTATAAAGTGGCGAGACTATCGAGCTGCGGGTCATCGATGATCGATTTTTTTGTACCCGGATCGAGCCTGACGGACATCAGATGATAATATTCATTATCAAATAAATCTTTTATTTCATCGATCACCATTTCGTCGGGAGAGGAAATAATGGTTGTAACTGCCCGTTGGCCCCAGTAATAATTTCCCCGGTTGTTTTCGAAAAACGCTTTCAGCCCGGCAGTATCCTGAACGGCTTTGTTCCACACCATCCTGTTCATAATATCAAAGAGGAGGATTCCTTCGTAATACTCACGAAGCAGCATCCTGAGTTCAAAATTATCTTTTACAATCGCCTGTTCTTCATATTCCAGCAAGCTGTTATCCTCAAAGCGGTCGATCAGTTCATGCATGTATTGCGCCGGAGTTAGGCCTTTTCTCTTTCTTTGAAGATTTAAGACGCCTTCGCTCACCATGCCGGCGGTATATGGTTTTTGACCGATTATGAACAAGGTATCTGATCCTGACAGGTCCTGAGAAATAGTCCATTTTCCATTGAGCAAGGTTGAATCTGCAAAGGCGATTAGCTGTTCTTTCACATTGCCAAATTCCCTGAAATTGTTTTGTTGTTTCAGTTTTTTGATCACAGCTTTTTTACTCAGTTGGGTACGACCGTCTTTCGAGACCTTCTGAGCGATTTCATCCCTGATTTTTTCAAACGGCTCGAGCCCTTGCCGCTCTTCCAGCCTGATGATGTGCCAGCCAAAACGGCTTCTTACCGGATCGGAGATCTCACCGGGTTTCTGCAAGCTGAAGGCAGCATTTTCAAAAGCTTCATCATTGACCTGCCGCAGACTGATAAACGGCAGCGTGCCACTTTTGTTTTTGGTTCGCACATCTTCGGAGTATTGACTGCACAACTCATTCCAATCGGCGCCGCTCATGAGTTGGTCATGAATTTCAAATATTCTTTCTTTTATGGAAGCCTCTTCCTTTTCTTTGCCGGTGGTAAGAAGCATGATATGCGACACTTTTACCTTGCCGCTGTATGGCCTTTTGTCATTTATTTTCAGAATATGATATCCGAATCTGGTTCTGATGATATCCGATACCGAATCCACAGGAGTGCGGTAGGCAGCATCCTCAAACGGATAGACCATCTGAAAAACTGTGAAATATCCAAGCCTTCCCCTATTGTATTTTGCAGAAGGATCGTCGGAATACTCAAAAGCGAGTTTTTCGAAGTTCGCTCCTGATTTGGCCTTTTCATGGATTTCGAGCATTTTTTGATAAGCGGCCAGGGTGTCCTCCGGCGCCGCGTCCTCTTTTACCTCCACGAGAATATGAGAGGCGTCAATTTCATACTTCATTCTGTCATAGGCTTCCCGCATGAGGCGGCCCTGTTCTTTGGTTTCGGCGAGGTAGGGCGTGAGCAATTGTTTTTTGTACCCATTGTATTCCTGTATGAATGCCTGTGTAGTGTCAACGCCTTCATCTTTGGCAGCTTTTATTTTCAGTTTGAAATTCTTAAATAACTCAAAATACGCATCTACATCGCCGGGCGTATAAATGCTGTCGTTATTAAAATTATTTTTTTCATACACATACATGAATTCGCCTGCCTCCACAGGCTCGTCTTCGATCGTCAGCAGTGTTTCATCATTCAGTGTTTGCCTGTTGGAGACCGTGCATGAAAGAACGGGCATTAACAACGTAATAATTGCAATAAAGTACTTCATCATGTTCATGATTGGAAAAATCGAATGCAATGTTAATGAAAAATTCAGTATTCCTGATGTTAATATATACAGGAGGGGTAAATCCGGGAGTCAGATTTTTTTATGAAGGCGGTAGATATTTTTGTTTTTCCCCTGTATCAGTTCTATATCATCCATAATACGTTTTACGAGCATCAGGCCGATGCCTCCTTTTTTTCCCTGTTTTACAATGTCCGACAATGATGGCTCTTTATAATCGCTAATGTCAAAGCCATCGCCATGATCGATGATGTCGAAGACGATTTCCTTGCCTTTTTCAACGCGTACCTTCAGCTCTATCTGCTCATTCGGATTACAATGATGGGAATGTATTATGAGATTGGCGCACACCTCGTCAACGGCCAGCACCAGGGTGTTTGAGATAATGTCGGGAATGTCATTTTCATGGAGCACGCGATACAGGAAATCGCGTATCTCAATCAATTTGTTCTTACTGCACGGTACCTTAAAATTATACTCCATTGACAATGCGCTTTGCCTCATCCCGGTTATCAGTGATTTTCAGGAGCTGGTCCAGGCCAAGTATCTGAAATACATGGTGCACCTTGTCACTCAGCCCGTAAATCACCATTTTAATGTCTTTTTCCTCCAGATCATTGATATATGACATGAATACACCAAGGCCGGCGGATGAGATGTATTCAAGGTCTTCACAGTTGACCAGTACCTTTTTATATTTATCTGTAGCCTCTTTGATTGATTCGTCGAGGTAAATGGAGGAACTGGCATCAACTTCACCAATCACGTGAATGGTGATGATGTCGTCTTCAATGGTGTTTTTTATTTCAACCATACTTTTAATACGTGTTTAGTTTGCTTATGTTTTTTATACTATTTCACCTTTACAATCATGGTAGTGATATCATCGTCAAGATTTGAGGACCCGCAGAAATCATAAATCGTCTTTATAATCTCCTCCTTAATCGCTTCCGCACTCTTGTCTTTGTTTACTTTCAAAAAATGCCTTAACCGCTCATATCCAAACTCTTCATTCTGCGAATTTTTTGCTTCTGTCACACCATCGGTGTATAACAAAAGGATATCTCCCGTTTTATAATCATATTCGTTGACTTCCACATATTTTTCAAACTGGCTGTCTCGCAAAATGCCGAGACCCAGCCCGTTGTCTTCCATAAATTCAACTTTATCTTCCGATGCCGAATAATACAATGTAGGACAGTGACCGGCGCGTGAGAACTGAAAGTTCTTCTTTTTCGCATCGAGAATAAAAAATGTCGTGGTGATAAAAGATGTTCTGTCGAGACAGTTGCTCAGGGCATTGTTGGCCTTAATAATAAAATCCCTCGCACCGAGATTTACCTGCACAAGGCTCTGAAATATCCCCTTCATTTGCGACATGTGAAAAGCCGCCGAGGTTCCCTTTCCCGACACATCGCCGATAATCAGTGCCAGCCTGTGTTCGTTCATTTTGTAGGTGTCGAAATAATCACCTCCCACTTCTGCTGCGGCCTTTGAAAAAGCGGCAATCTCAAGATCATCATTGGTATAAAGGATCTTGGGCAACAGGCTGTCCTGTACCCGTTTGGCAATTTTGAGTTCCTCCTTATACCGTTCGTTGATAATCGCCTCCTGCATCAGGCGATAGTTCTCGATAGAGATGCTGGCCTGGTTTACGAAAGTCCTGATGATCTCGATCATCTCTTTGCTGAAACCGTCCTTCACGTCTTTTACCAGCGTTAATGTAGCGACAGGTTGGTCGCGGATAATCATGGGGAGGACAAAGATCGACTTATAGATTTCGTGCTTTAGCTCGGCTATGAACCTTTTTTGTTTTTCGTTTTTTGTTGGTATCAGGCTCTGAATGTTCTTAACCCTGTCGTGATCAATAGCTTTGAGAATCTCTTCTTTCTCAAGTTTGTAAGTCTTGAAGTAGAGTGTCTTTTTGACTTTTTGCTCTTCATCCATGATATCGAGCCATGCGATTTTGGCCAGCGCCACATTGGCGGAGCTCTCTAGCAATACTTCATAAACCTGTTCCTCATTTTGCCCCATATTTCGCGACTGGCTCAGCTTCTGAAAATTGACTACCTCGATGAATTTTTGTTCGAATACGGAGGAGGTGGGCAGGTTGAACAATAACACCAGAATCGAAAAGATGCTGTAAGTCAGAATGAACAGAAACAATGAATGAACCGTGATAAGACCCATGGCATCGAATACAGGGTTGTATCCGCTGTCGGCGCCATAATTATCGAGGATGGAATAAAAATATCCGAGATAGAGGGAGATAAGTATAATCAGCAGGATACTCTTCCATTTTTGCTTAAAATTCAGGTAGGCTACCCATTTCATATTAACACTGAGCACCAAGGCACACATTATCAATAAGATCAGAACAATTATCCCTATGCCATCGAATAACTTTAGCGTCGAAAAAAACAGAATCGAACTGCCCAGCAGACCGTACTCAAAAGTGCTCCAAAGCCGAATAAGCCATTTGCTTTTTTGATACAGGATCAGCCTTTTCCATACGGTAAAGGCAGCAATCAGAAAAGTGATAATAAGGCCGAGATTTATTTCATAGAGGGCATCCAGAAAATATGGATTTCTGCCATGTTCATTTTCCTTCAGCACGCTGAGCAGCAAACTTGAGAACAGGGAAGCCATGGTGGCTATCAGTCCCGTCACAAATACTTTCCAGAGCAGGTCCAGGATATTAAACACATCCTGCATGCTGATCTGTATACGATAAAAAAGGTAAACGATGAAGATAAAGGCTATCAGGGATACCTTCGAAAGAAAAAGATAGGTCTCTACCGGCGCACCGTTCAGTTGGCCAAACCTGTAGAGGTAGCTGCTTCCCAGCATCACCAGCCAGGATATTATTCCCAGGGTAACGAGCAGTCTTTTAATATTTTTACGGGAAGCCACCTGATACAGTATTATTTCTGATAAATTGTCATTAATCCATTGAGGATGTTAATATAACCATTTTTATGCAGGTGTGGGAAAAGGTGTGATTTTTTACCTGCTGTAATTTGGCGCTTCCCTGGTTATCTGTACATCGTGCGGATGGCTCTCTCTGACTCCAGCAGGAGAGATCTTGACAAATTTGGCTTTTTTAAGATCTCCGATTGTCTTCGAGCCGCAATAACCCATGCCTGCTCTCAGTCCGCCGACGAGTTGGTATAACACCTCCGAAACGAGCCCTTTGTACGGTACTCTGCCGCTGATACCTTCGGGTACGAGCTTTTTCACATCATCCTCGGTATCCTGGAAGTACCTGTCTTTTGATCCTTCTTCCATGGCTTCGAGCGATCCCATGCCGCGGTATGTCTTGAATTTACGACCTTCATAAATAATCATCTGCCCCGGAGCCTCTTCGGTACCTGCCAATAGTGATCCGATCATTACGCTGTCAGCACCCCCCGCGATCGCCTTTACGATATCGCCCGAAAAGCGGATGCCGCCGTCGGCGATGACAGGAATATCTCTTTTTTTCATGGCTCTTGCCGCTTCCGATACGGCAGTTAGCTGTGGCACGCCCACACCTGCAATAATCCTCGTAGTACAAATACTGCCCGGACCGACACCTACTTTTATAGCGTCAGCTCCTGCATCGGCAAGTGCTTCGGCAGCTTCGTATGTAGCGATATTACCCACAATCACTTCCAGATCAGAGAAAGTACTTTTCACGGATTTCAATGCATCGATCACACCTTTTGAGTGGCCATGAGCCGTGTCAATACTGATCACATCGACGCCTGACGCCAGCAAAGCTTCTATCCTTTCGAGGATATCGTGGGTCACACCGACGGCGGCGCCAACACGCAATCTTCCGAATTCATCCTTGCAGGCATTGGGCCTGTCTTTATTTTTCAGAATGTCCTTATAGGTGATCAGGCCTGTCAATTTGCCATCCTTGTCAACAATCGGCAGTTTTTCAATACGGTGGATCTGCAATATCTCCTCCGCCTCCTCCAGCGATACCTCATCTATGGCAGTCACGAGATTATCTTTGGTCATGATATCCTTGACGGGCACATTCATATCCTTTTGAAATCGCAGGTCACGGTTGGTGAGGATACCGAGCAATTTGCCGTTGTTATCGACAACCGGGATGCCGCCGATCTTGTATTCTTTCATGATTTTGAAAGCATCAGCCACTATCGCTTCGATATTGAGCGTGACAGGATCGAGGATCAGCCCGCTCTGCGAGCGTTTTACCTTGCGCACCTGCTCGGCCTGTCGTTCGGCAGGCATATTTTTGTGAATAAAACCCATACCGCCCTCGAGCGCCATTACGATGGCAAGCTCGGATTCCGTGACGGTGTCCATAGCTGCGGATACCAAAGGAATATTGAGTAATATCTTACGAGTCAAACGGGTTTTGACCTCTGTGTCTCTGGGAAGAATTTCTGAATAGGCGGGGACGAGTAAGACATCGTCGTAGGTGAGCGCCTCCTGGCTGAATCTGGTGTTATCTATTGACATAGCAAATAATTTATCTCTTATTTGCCGGCCAAATTTACAATGAACAATCTATATTAAAAATCTTAGATGCATTATTTTGAGATATCAGGACAACATTGAAATTCCACAGTAAAATATTCGTTAAGGTTTTTATAAAAGGAATTTCTAAATTTGCAAATTCGATAAAAAACCAGATGACTAAGATTGCTCGTCCAATTGTAATTTTCCTAGTGTTGGCATGCGGGGTGGTAAGCGCGCAGGATGCCCGTGAGTATTTCAAATTCGCCAAATTCAAGTATGATCAGGGAGACTATGAAGGCGCCCTGAAATTTCTGGATCAGGCCATTGAAATCGATACTATGTACTCCAACGCCTTTTTTTTAAGAGCTGAGGTAAACTATAATCTGAAACAATATTATAATGCGATCACCGATATCAACCATATCATCAGGATTGATAACAGCGAAACCACCTACAGCGGCGATTACTTTTTGATCCGGGCAAAGGCATACCTTGCGCTGGGTAATCTGGACAAAGCGGCTGTTGATCTTGAAAGGTCCTATCCGTTATCCAAAAACAATGCGGAGTATTATTATTACAGGGCGAAATTTTATAAAGCAACCAATAACTATTTACATGCACTAACAGACCTTGATAAGGCAATCAAGCTAAACCCGGACAATGCCGATGCTTATGCCCTGCGTGCTATGACAAAATGGGAATACCTGAAGCCCATAAAAGGATCGGACACGTATGAGAGCATCCTGAGCGCAACGTGGCCCTGGTGCTCGACCGTGACAATTATGAGTATTACCAGATCCGTAGTGACTTTTTATATGCTATGGGCGAAAAGGAAAAAGCACTGGAAGATTACAACAAAATGGTGGATATAGCGCCATCCAAGGAAATGGCATACACAAAGCGCGGACTCATCAAAATGAATAATTATGACTTCAGGGGTGCCATTGAAGATTTCACAAAATCTATTTCCCTCAATCCCGATGACGAACAAAATTACAGATATCGAGGCCTTTGCTTTAACAATCTGAATATCTTCTCCCGGGCGTATAAGGATTTTACCAGGGCAATCGAGATCATGGATGCATGGCTAAAAACCACCGGTGAGGAGGATCCTGTGAAAAATAAACTGGCTGAAACCTATTTGCTCAGAGGCCATTGCCTCAACCTGATGGGAAATAACGCTCAGGCCTGCCGTGATTTTCTGCTTGCCCACAACCTGGGGGTGAAAAAAGGCCTTAATTACTATCGCAAGTATTGTGGTATTTATTAAGAATTTGTTTTATTGGTTTTTATGCAGAAACTTCTACTCACTTTTTTACTGCTTTTTCATATCCCGCTTTTGCTTTTTTCTCAAGGCGCCAATATCCCACTGAACCGGGACTATTACCACCTCATCAAGCGATATGAGATCATGACAGGAAAATTTTCGCCTGCTTTTCATGGGCATGTAAAGCCATTGCAAAGGACATGGGTGGCAGCTTTCATTGACAGCATGTACAATAACAAGGATTTTTACAGTAAGTTAAATGAACGGGATAAGTTCAACCTCGACTATCTCGCCACAGATAGCTGGGACTGGAGCCAATCGGACAGCAGCGACAACAGAAAACCTTTCCTGAAGATTTTTTACAGAAAAAAACCGGATTTTCTCCATGTTGACGAGGACAATCTGTACCTGCACATCAATCCCGTTTTTTATTTCAGTGCCGGCACCGAATCGGAAAGTAAGGAGACAACCTGGATCAATACTCGGGGGCTGGAAGCGAGAGGTTCCATAGCCAAAAAGCTTGGATTTTATACTTTTCTTGCGACCACACAGGCCGTCTATCCCAATTATGTGAGGCAGTGGATTGCACAGAACGGGGTAGTACCGGGTGAAGGGTTCTGGAAAAAATTCAAGGATAACGG
>WGED01000063.1 GCA_015492915.1 Cyclobacteriaceae bacterium | reverse complement strand
GAGGCAAGTACAAAGAACAGAATGAAATATGGCTGTGCGCAGATGGCACTTTCAAATCAAAAATCAAATCAAAAGGATTCGGAACAGCGGGGAAATCTCCTTACCGCGGCAAGAAAAAAGGTACCTGGTCTGCCGAAGGGATAGGTGAGAAAGGAAAATTGCGTCTTGATTTTGAAAAGAACCCACCTGTTGTACTCGAAATGGAAATAAAAGATGATAAGATTTTTATCAACGGTGGGCGCTTCTTCGCACTGCAATACGAAGATTGTCAACAATAATGAAGGGGTGTATGCGCTTCTTTTCTTAAGACATCCTTCATCCGGGTATTGGCAATGCCTTCAAATGCTCATGAGAAAATGAAATTGTTCCCACTGCGCAACCTTTTATTACCTTAAGGGACCATACGCGAGTATTGGGTTGCCCCTTGAGGAGGAAGGGGTCGCGCAGGCTATGAAAAGATTTTTTTTACAGTCGAATAATAGAATAACTGAACAGCCGAACCATTGAACGAGTTTAATTAAACCCATAATAGAAAGGTTATTGAGCATTTTGGGATAAAAAAAACCGTGGGAGATATGACCCACGGTTTATGATATTTTAGCGTTTTTCGACCGGCGGGTGGTCGGGCTTTTTGAAACCGCCTTTCCTGATCTCTTCCATTACCACTTCAATGGCTTTCTGAAGCTGCGCGTCTCCGCCTTTGGCCAGTGCTGTCGGGTCTTCCTTCACTTCGATGTCAGGCTCAACGCCATGACCTTCTCTGAACCATTTGCCGTCCGGGTCATACATCCTGAAGGTAGGCACGGTCACAATGCCTCCATCGATAAGCCGTGGCACACCGGAAATACCGATGAGTCCTCCCCAGGTACGCGTACCGATGAGGGGTCCGAGACCTGCCTTGCGGAAATAATCCGGAAAAGCATCGCCTCCCGAGCCGCTCCATCCGTTGATCAGCATGACTTTGGGGCCAAAATGCGCCACCGGCGGCCACTGCCAGTCCTTCCCGTCACGAACAGCCCAGAATGCCAGTGGTTTTCTGTTGAGCAGCTCGATAAATCTGTCGGGAATCTGGCCGCCTGAGTTGAAGCGCTCATCGATGATAAGGCCTTCCTTGTCCCATTGCGCCATGAACTGGCGGATCAGCTCGTTTTGCCCGTCAATACCGGTGCTGCGCACGTAGATATAACCGACTTTGCCTTCAGTTGCTTTATCGACCATCTGCCTGTTGTGCTCGATCCACGCCAGGTGTCTGAGTCGTGTCTCATTCTGAAGGGTCTTCACCACCACCTTGCGGCTGCCTTCCATGATGGGTTGTGAATTGAGCGTCAATTCTACTGTTTTTCCCCCCAAACCCATAAAAGCACAATAAGGCTCACTCGCTGTATCGAGCGGTACACCGTTGACTGCAAGCAGATAATCACCCTCCTGTGCTTCAATGCCGGGCATGTCGAGGGGTGATTTTACTTCGATATCCCATGGAGCCGCTTTAAGTATCTTCTTTATCCGGTATTTTCCTTCACTTATTTCGTAATCCACACCGAGATAGCCGACATTGATCTTCTTTGCCTTTTCACTGTCACCTCCATACCGATAGGTGTGTGAGGCATTCAACTCACCGATCAACTCACCGATGATGAAATTGACATCTTCGCGCGTAGCCGCATCGTCTATGAGTTTGCCGTATTTTTCATACATGGCATTCCAATTCAGGCCATGCATGCCCGGATCGTAGAAATAGTCACGTTCCAGCCGCCAGGCATCACGGAAAATCTGTTTCCATTCCGCCTTCGGATCAACCATCATTTTCATATCAGCCACCGGAAGCTTTTTCTCCATCTTCTGATTTTCCGCCACATCGACCACGGCCGCATCATTTCCCTTGGCAACAAGCATCTTTTTACCGTCAGCAGAAATAAGATATGCGGTGATGCCTTCGATCACCGTTTTGGATTCTCTCTTTTCTATGTCATAGTACTTCACCGTGCTGCCACCGTTTCCAAAACCTGAATCCGGATATTTCTGATATACCAGTTTGCCTTTGACAGTCTGGAGGTTGTTGTAGTTACCCGCCTTTTCAGGTAAAATGGTCAGCCGGCTCTCAAAACCTTCGAGATCAATTTCGACAGGCTTTTCTTCCTTTTCGTCCTGATCTTCCCCGGCTTTCCCATTTTTCTTCTTTTTATCCTTTTTCTTTTTGGCTTTAATATCGGCAGATCCATCTTCCTTTTTATCCTCTTTTTTGATCTCAGCCTCATCATTTTCCGGCGCCAGAATATCTTTCACATCGGTTCGAAGGGCTATAGCGGCCAACTGGGTTGCATTCGGATAAATAAAAGTATTATCAAAGTCACTGTAATTCGGCTGGAAGTGCCGGTTTGTGAGCACAAACAGATATTTACCCTCAGGATCAAAGGCAGGATTCATCGTGCTGTAATATCCGCTCGTCACCTGATGTTTCGTATAGTTGTTCAGATCAAACAGGAACACGGCCTGATTCCGGTTATCGGTACTTCGGTTATAGGCCATCCAGCGGCTGTCGGATGACCAGGAAACACGGAAATTCATCAATCCCCCATGCGACAGGTAAAGACCTTTATCCACATCTATTACCCTGTTTTTATCGAGCTCATATATCTTTATCTCCATAGCTTTGTCCACAAAGGCCAGCTTTTTGCTGTCGGGCGACCAGAAAGGCTGATACCTGAAGCCGGCGCCAAGGGTGGTCACTTGCTTTTGTTCGCCTGTCTCATTATTCAGCAGGACGAGTTCGTATTCTCCTGAGGCATCGCTCCAGAAAGCGATATACCTGCCATCTGGCGACCACGCCGGGTAACGTTCTGCCACACCACTGGTCTGCGTCAGATTTTTTACATACCCTTTTTCTGCCGGAAGGGAGAAAATATCCCCCCTCGCTTCAACAGCCACCCTTTTGCCATCGGGAGATATCCAGGCATGCGCTATGAATTCTTTGGCATCCACCATTTTAGGTTGCAATGTGATCTGATCCGTCACTATTTTTACCTCCACTTCGGTAATTTTATGATTGGAAAGACCGAGTAAATACAGCTTGCCTCCTGCTTCGAAAACAATGTCTTCAGGTCCAATTGAAGGAAAATGGACATCAAACTCATCAAAATGCGTGAGCTGTTTTACGGATTTGTCATTGAGGTCATAGGCCCAGATATTGAACCGTTTGTTTGGCCCCCTGTCCGAGAGGAAGTAGATTTCATTGCCGGACCACATGGGAATTTCCTCATTCGCTTCGCTTTCCACAATGACTTCGGAAGAATAATCTTCAAGATCGAACAGGGTGATGTCGGGCGCCATACCGCCGGTGTAGCGCTTCCATGTACGGAAAGCCCGCGATTTTTGTGTGTAGGCAAATTGTTTGCCGTCAGGCGAAAAGGTGCCGAATTCCCCGTAAGGCACGGGCAACTTCTCTGCCATGCCTCCTGCAGTATTTACGAGATAAAATTGAGCAAAACGCTGTCTGCCACTCTCACGGCTCGAGGCGAACAATACTTTCGTGCCGTCCGGATGCCAGTCGATGACGCGATCACTGAATGAATGCTCGGTCAGGCGCTTGGGGATACCACCTGTCACAGGCATTACGTACACGTCGGTATTGCCCTGATAGTTGGCAGAAAAGGCGATGCGACTGCCGTCAGGTGAAAACTTAGGGAAAGATTCCACGCCGGCAGGCGAACTCAACCGTGTGGCCAGGCCTCCGCTTTTGCTCACTACCCACACATCACCCGCATACACAAAAGTGATTTGTGTTTCAGATACATCGGGTTGTTGTAAGAGGATGGCATTGATCTGTGCTTTTGATGCTTCCGGCATCAACACAATCATTGTAAATAACAAAATTATGCTATGAATTTTTCTCATGATCGGTGTTTAGTTTTTGTTGGCGAAGATAGTCAGAATCAACGTGCCTGCATACTGCAATTTCAGTTCCGGCACTATGCGATGTTAAATGGCAAAGTGCAGATTTTAAAGGAGAAATAAAAAAGGATCAGCCGGATTCAGATACTTAATCCCTCTTGTACACTGACCCATGAAAAAACGGCAATTTTTTAATATGCCACTTCCCAGTCATCCGTGCGGAATGCGGATGCCGGAAGCTCTGCAGCATTGAACAAATTGGGCTCTGCGGTATCTGAGAAGGCAAAACGGACGGCAACGGGATCCTTTACTTCCTTACTGTACACGATCACTTTGTCCCCTTTGATCTTTGCCTTTGCATTCACAAATTTTTTGTCCTCCCCGGCAATTTGAAACCAGGTCAGTTCCTTGCCTTTTTTCACAAGACCGCCATCTACATAATCAAAGGATATCTCGATCTTTTTCTTATTGATTTTCATCGACCTGTACAAAGGGCCTGAGTAAATAATGCCCTGTTTTCCATAGGTTTCAGCCAGCGCCCACAGTGCCAGCCTACGCCCCACCTCTTCCTTGTTGCGAGGGTGGATGTTGGAAATGTTGCCGATGTCATTGGTGACCGCCATGCCGGTACCAAGCACCTTGAGCGTCATAAGCTGAGCCTCCCGTACAAGCGTGGCGCCCATCGGCTGTCCATACTTGTAAGGCGCTATCTGCACATAGTAAAAGGGAAATTCTTTATTCCATAATCTTCTCCACGTGCGGATGAGCTCGGGGAATAACTTCCTGTAAACCAGCGGATTGGCGCTGTTGCTCTCGCCCTGATACCAGATGGCCCCGGCGATGTGATAATTGATAAGAGGATGGATCATTGCATTGTAAGCCAAACCGGGCTTTACGGGCCACCAGTCACGATATTTCAATTTTTTGGCCCCTTCTGCCAATAACGGGTCGCTCGTGACCACCTCCTCAGGCAACCAGGTCTCAGCCGGCGTACCACCCCAGCTCGAGTGAATCATGCCGACGGGAATGCCCAGGCTGTCGTTAAGCGTTTTGGCGAAAAAGTAGCCTGTAGCCGAAAACTCCTTCACCGTTTCCGGCGTGCACACGATCCATTTTCCCATACAATTATCCTGCGGATTGCCGGCGATTTTTCTGAAGACCTGGAAAAACCTGATCTCCGGCTTATCGGCCTCCCTGATCTTTTGCCTGAAATTCAAAACTCCCGAGTAACCTTTGCTCAATGAATCGACGGGCATCTGCATGTTTGACTGACCCGAACACACCCAAACCTCACCGATCATTACATTCTTTATCTCAATAAGCTCATTTCCTTTTATAAAAAGGCTGTAAGGCCCTCCGGCCTGGGGGGTATGAATGGAGGCGGACCATTCACCGATTTTGGCCTGTGTACGAATCGTATCAGTGCTCCACGAGCCCCAGATCATTAGCTTTTCGGTGGAATTTGAAGACCACCCCCAAATAGTCACATCAGCATTTTGCTGAAGCACCATATTGTTCGAGATAACGGACGGGAGGAGAATCTTTGCAAGAGTGCGATCAACAAAGAGTATCGTGAAAATCGCAATGAGCAACAGAAACTTTTTCATTTTATGGTTTGGTTTTCAATGTCCAATGCGAGAGGCACTGAACGTGGCAAAAATTGTTTCAGTTAATTTGAATATGGCAAATTAAGGTTTTTTTGAAAAATTGCCCGCCGGGAGGGGTAAAATCATTCTCAGTGTCTCTCGAAGAGGACACTGAGCGAGATAAGAGACATTAAGAATGGAAGGTGAAATACTGATTGCTCATGAAAAAAGCCCGAAAACTCTGGCTCCCGGGCTATCCTCTACCCTTAACTTAACTGTAAAATCACCTGTTTCTCATAGACAATTAATGGCCTTCCGTCTCCTTTTCCACCTCGACCTCGATCTGCTTGACCTTTCCTTTATTTGATTCTTTGATGTGGTAAATCTTATCGCCCTTCTTTATGACTTTCACGCCATTTTCAACTCCCACTTCCAACACCTCGCCATTTACTATCACTTTGCCACTCTCATCGACAACCACGATCTCTTCTTCGCCGGGGATGTCAGCGGAAGCATGTCCGGAACCTGATTTTATGATTACCTTTGCAGGCTTCGCATTTTCCGGCTTTTTCTTTCGCACGATGGTGATCTTTTCGGTACCGTCTTTCAGCGTCTTCTTCTTGTAGGAAATAATATCGGGGTCACTGAGGTCGATCACGTTTATATCTTCTTTCTTTTCCTCAAAGAAATAGGCCTTGCCACTGCCATTGGGCGGAAAATGAAAATCTTTTCCTGAATGCCAATAGTGTTCTCCGTCGCCGTGCCAATTGAAAATATCATCGTCGTCCATGGTCCTGATGATGGTCATATTCTTTTCAATCATTGTATCAAGACTCCCGAGGGCGCCCTGCATACTGTCGAGCCTTGCCATATTTTGCTTCAGAATGATCACATGCGCACTACCGTCGTCATCAAAGTCAAAGGAGAAATGCTGCGCCGTTTCGCCCGTATCACCGGGCCTGATGGTGTCTCCCTGCCAAACAAACGGTTTGTCGCTCCTCAGCACCGTGTCGAGCTTCATGGTCTTCCCGTCCTCGATCTTTTCAATTTTGATGCGATATTTCTTCCCTTTTTTGGCCTCCTGTGCCAACAGATGCGTGGCGGTTATTGTTAACAGTAAAATCCATGATGCGAATGTGAAAATTAGCTTTTTCATCGTTATGTTTTTTAGAATTTTGAATGCAGGACAAATATAACTTACGACCTGGCAAACAATATGTTAAGACCCTGTTAAAAAGTGTTAAGAGGACGTTAAAATTAGCTTACCGGCGATTGAAATGATTATCTTTGAGGGATGAAGAAAAAATACATCACCGGCATTATCGTGCTCATGGCCATCTCGCTCATCGGTATCATCAGCGTGCAACTGATCTGGATACAAAATGCCGTGAATGTCAAGAATGAGCTCTTCAACCGTTCGGTTAATGAAGCGTTGCAGCAAACGGTCACACGCCTCGAAAACCTCCACGATGTCACGTTGCTCAACCGCTTCTTCATGGGCGGGCCCGACTGGAGCAATCAGAATTTCAACTTTGAGTTTCACATTCAACAAGGCGCCGCCGGCAATGCTGACATGACGATAAGACAAAATCGCCAAAATCTCATGCGGCAAAGGCAGGTGGCCGACAGCCTGCGCAGAGAATCATACCGTCAACGAATCAAAACCGACAGTATCCGTTCTTATCTTAACACCGAAAACGACATATTGCAGAAGTGGGAAACGGAGATGCAAAAAGCCGACAGCCTCCAGCAAGCATTTATGTCACAGTTTCCAGCGAACAATTTTTCAGGCAACCGGCAGGTGCTGATCATGAGTGGCAACGACACCATTTTGTATGACTTTGACAGCCTTTACGAACAGGGCATGGAGAAGATGGATTCCGTGATCAACCGATTAAACGTGACCGCTACCATGCCCGAGGACGTCAGCAAAAGATTAAATGTGAAAATTGAGAGATTGCGGGAGAAAGCCAACCAGATGGCCACGGAGATTTACACATGGGGCATGAACTATATCGATCCCAAACTGGTAGAGAATACCCTGAAAGAAGAGCTCGCCAACAAGGATATTCCCATTGATTTTCACTTCGGTATCTTCAGAAACAAGGACGCGATCGCCACTTCCGAACAGGCCGACACGCTCATGCTGCAAAATTCAAAATACAAGGTGAAATTGTACCCCAACGACATATTGCAAAAAAACCTGCATCTGGCGGTTTATTTTTCCGGCCGCGACAGCTTCATCTACCGCTCCCTCGGCTGGTTGCTAGCCAGTTCACTGATATTTTCACTGATCATCCTGCTCACGTTTGCCCTGAGCCTGTATTATATTTTCAGGCAGAAAAAGATCTCCGCCATGAAAACGGATTTCATCAACAACATGACGCATGAGTTCAAGACGCCCATTGCAACCATCGGTGTGGCGACCGACTCCATCGTCAACGACAAGGTGCTGCACGACCCGAAAAAGATCAGGTACTTCGCGGGGATGATAAAAAAGGAAAATGCGCGGATGAACAGGCAGGTGGAGGACATCCTCACCATCGCGCGCCTCGACCGTAATGACTTTGAGTTCAAATGGGAATCACTCAATCTTCATGAGATCATTGCGGAGACCATCCAGAGCATCAACCTGCAGGTCGAAAAACGCGGTGGCAAGATCATCGCACGCCTCAATGCGGCCAACCCGATGGTGACCACCGACAGGATGCACTGCACCAATGTCATTTATAATTTGCTCGACAATGCCGTGAAATATTCGGATGGTCCGCCGCAGATCACCATCGAAACAAAAAATGCTTCCGTCGGCGTAGAGGTGACCGTCACAGACAACGGTATCGGCATGAGCCGTCATGTGCAGGCCAAGGTGTTCGAGCGTTTTTACCGCAAGACGAGCGGCGACATTCACAATGTCAAGGGGTTCGGGTTGGGTTTGAGCTACGTGAAGGCAGTCGTTGAGGCCAACGGCGGAAGCATCAAACTGAAGAGCGAGCCAGGCAGGGGCAGCACCTTCACGCTGTTTTTCCCGTTTATCAAAGAATAGTTAAATTAACGGAGCCTTGCGCAAAATGAGATTTTGATTTTAAAAAAGAATATCAGGCAATTATACAATTTTATTCCTTTAGTGAAACTCCATGGGGTATCTCACGGAACTTCTCGGAGAAGGCATAAAGTTAGGCAGAGCAAAAATGGAATTGAGGTTATCCGTTTGTACGCACATTTTACGGTTTTATAAATATTTGAACCCAAAATTCTCACCAGGATTTGTTATGAGAGGTTAAAGTACAACTTGTCCCGCCAGGGCGGGAAGAAAATCAGCACGTTTGATGACGATGCATAATGCACTTTTATGGTGACGAGTCAAACGTGAACGAAGTGCCTGATTTTGAAGTAATTTAAGCTCGGAACAGAAAGGTTATTGAGAATTTTGGGATTAAGTAAATTTACAGCAATGCCTGCTGTATTCAGAGAAAAAGGATTTAGATTTTTCTTTTTCAGCAATGAAGGTAATGAGCTAAAACATATCCACGTTGAAGAAGCAGAAGCTACTTGCAAGTTATAGATGGAATCGTCTGAGGAATTTGAATATTCGTCAAAGCTCCAAAGGAGCGAAATAGGATAGCCGGGGGTGGTAACCCCCGGTGCTGTGTCAACCCGAGGAAAGTTTTGGCGGGCATTTTTGCCGGAGAGGGATTTTGCGGAGCTTATAGCAAAAATCCTGACAAAACGGGTATCATCAGCCATTGCAGACAGTTAAAAAAAAGAGAGGTTCACAAAGCATCCCGAATTAATTAAAATAACATGGAATGTGCACTTCAGTTAAAAACACAAAAGATATAATTGCCAAAGATCCGATCGATAAACTGATCCTTGAAAAAGGCTTTCGTATCAATAGAATCATCATTGAGAAAGAGCTGGATCTTATAGCTATTATTTTAAACACGGGAAAAATCATTGAATCGAGGATTTTATATTTTCCATGCTTGCAAAAGCCTTTGAGAAAGAACTGGAAAACTGGAAATTGATCGGCAATGGCATTGGGATCAGATGGGAAAATCTGGATGAAGACCTCTCCGTTAAAGGTTTTATCAAAACTGCGGCGATCAATGAAATGCCGGAACATTTGCAAGCGCCTCCGGGCCAATAAAATCGTGATTACCGCCACCTTCTTTGACCCG
>WGED01000062.1 GCA_015492915.1 Cyclobacteriaceae bacterium | reverse complement strand
CTTCGGGAAAGGTTTTTACGCTTGTTATCTGGGATGATATTTTTCAGTATCGTGAGGGGAGATTGCTCACGGAACAACACACAGTAAAAAAATCTGATGGTCTCAATCGGTTTACAACTTATACCCTTGGACGACCCGTGGTGGTAACCGACACGTTTTACGTCGGTTATGAGCAGAGTGTCTCGGGCTTTTTCCCCGTTGGTCTTGATAAAAACGGGAGGACGGAAAAAGGCAACATTTTCATCAACCTTGGAGGTGCATGGGAGCCGTCCGATATTGTGGATGGGAATCTGATGATCAGGCCTGTTTTCGGATTTAAAAAGGCGGTTGGATTTGGTGATGAAGTTTTTAGGGGCGTCAGCGTTTATCCTAATCCGAGTTATGGGACATTTAATATTCGCGGAACATTCGAAAGAGCCGAGATATATGATATTTTAGGTATTAAGTTGCTGGATATCAATGCTGTAGACGAAACAACGCAAGTCAAACTTGAAAATGCATCACAAGGTCTTTATCTTATCAAAATCCATAAAGAGGGGTATCAGAAAACGTTCAAAATGGTGATCAAGTAATAGCCATTATCCGCGTTGAGGGCTCAGAATGGCTGCATGGAAAATCAATTATTTTTTAGTTTTTTTAATGATTTACTCCCATATTTGGGCGCAAATTTTCAAATCAATTAATAAAGCATTCTATGGGAAATATCACACCCTGTATTACAGCCGTGGCAGGCTATACGCCGGACTATATCCTGACCAATGAGGAACTTGAAAAAATGGTGGACACGAATGATGAGTGGATCACAACCAGGACAGGAATAAAGGAACGCAGGATTCTCAAAGGAGAACAACAGGGCTCTTCGGTCATGGCTATTGAGGTTCTGAAACAGTTGCTTGAGAAGACCAATACGGATCCCAAAGACCTTGACGGGGTTATCATTGCTACGGTCACTCCCGATTTCTTTTTCCCATCGACAGCCAATCTGGTGGCTGCCGGTGTGGGCGCTACCAATGCTTTTAGTTTTGATTCTATTGCAGCTTGTACCGGATTTATTTATGCCCTCGAAACCGGAGCCAATTACATACGGTCGGGAAGGTATAAGAAAATAGCCGTGATTGGCGCAGATAAAATGTCTTCCATCACCGATTATACCGACAGGAACACATGCATTTTATTTGGTGATGCTTCGGCAGGTGTAATGCTGGAGCCGAATGAGGAAGGGCTTGGTATTATTGATGCGATCATCAGGAGTGATGCTACGATTGGAAAGGATATGATATACATCAAGGGCGGGGGATCGGTAAATCCCCCGACGCATGAAACTGTAGATGCGGGATTGCACTATTTCTACCAGGATGGCAGAAACGTATTCAAATATGCGGTCAAGTACATGGCCGACGTTGCGGCGGAAATCATGGAGCGCAACAACCTCACTGGCGATGACGTGGCATTTCTCGTGCCTCATCAGGCAAACAAGCGCATCATAGATGCCACAGCAAACAGGATGGGTGTGGGGCCTGAAAAAGTGATGCTCAATATTGAAAAATACGGGAACACGACTGCAGCAACCATTCCCCTTTGCCTCAGGGACTATGAAGACCAACTAAATGAAGGCGATAACCTCATACTGGCAGCTTTTGGCGGTGGCTTTACATGGGGGTCCATGTATCTGAAATGGGCCTACTGAGTTTTACTGTTCACAAATTCAGCAATATTTTCATAGACAATATCCAGCAATCTGATACGGGCCTCGAGACTGGCCCAGGCATTGTGCGGTGTCAGTACCAGTCGTTCGGGATGCTTCACCTGTAGCAATGGATTGTCTTCAGTAATCGGCTCTTTCTCATATACATCGATGCAGGCGCCGCCGAGCTTTCCATGATCGACGGCCACGGCGAGGTCCTGCTCATTCACAATTCCCCCGCGCCCTACATTAATCAGGATCGCTCCTTGTTTAACCAAAGCGAGTTCTTTCGAAGTTATGAGATTCAGGGTATTTTCATTGAGCGGAGCGTGGATACTGATGATATCGGAAGTCCTCATCAATTCGTTAAGATTGGTGCGGTTGAAAATGCTGTTATTATTTTTGCCGGATGTGGAATAGTACTGAACCGTAGCGCCAAAAGCCGTGGCAATGCGTGCAACCGTTTTGCCGATATTTCCCAACCCGATGATCCCGAAGGTTTTACCTTTCAATTCATAAATGACAGGCCCGTAATGCGTGAAGATGCCGCTGCTGACGTACTGTCCCGATTTGACGTATTCATCATAATATTTAATCTGATTGTACAACATAAACAGGGCGGCGAAAGTATGTTGCGCTACGCTGTGCGAACTGTATCCGACCGCATTTTTCACCTTGATGTCATAGGCTCTAGCGGCTTTCAGGTCCACATTATTCATGCCGGTGGCGGCAATACAGATTAGCATGAGTTTCGGGCAATTTTTCATGATATGCTCATCGACGACGACCTTATTCGTCACGACGATCTCAGCATCGCCAATGTTCGCGATGGTTTTATCGGGTGTTGTGGTTTGAAAAACTACCAGATCGCCAAAGTCTGAGAGACGATTGAGGTTGGGCACGTCGCCGAGGGTTTTAGCATCGAGAACCACTATTTTTCTCATAAGAAATCAGGTATTTTATTTCCGGAATCTGACAAGTGATTAAACCCAAATTTCTCAATAACCTTTCTATTCCGAGCTTAAATTACTTCAAAATCAGACACTTCGTTCACGTTTGATTCGTCACCATAAAGGTGCATTATGCCTC
>WGED01000061.1 GCA_015492915.1 Cyclobacteriaceae bacterium | reverse complement strand
TGTACGGAACCCGGGCGGGTAACGGAGTAGTGCTGATCACGACCAAGTCCGGCAGCAAAAGCAAGAAAGCTACCGTAACGCTTACTTCAAATACGGTATTTGATATACCATTTTCATTTTTAAAAGTCCAGAAGAAGTTTGCAACAGGTTATTTTTCATTTACGCCGGATAACTTCCCTCCCGGCGTATATCCAACAGTAGATCCTGCCCAGGCAGCGGGCGCAGGTATGGAACTGGACCGCGGTTATTTTGCTTTTCAGTGGAATGCGCCGTTGGATTCGAATGGATTTCCGGTACCGACTGAGTTAGTATCTCATCCTGATAATGTAAAAAATTTCGTACAAAATGGTATTACCACTACCAATGGGATATCCCTGGCCAACAGCAATGAGGCGATAGATTATCGTGTAGGTTTTACGAATATGAGCAGCAGGGGAGTAGTGCCCGGGTCAGACCTTTTCAGGAATAACCTGACGCTGAACAGTATCCTGAGAGCCAGCAAACGCTGGACATTCAGTACAAACATGAATATCAACAGAACTTATTCGAATAACAGACCATCGAGCAACAGGGGGACCAATCCCATGGAATGGGCATACAAAGTTCCGCAAAACATAGATATCCGGGATTTACGTGATTACTGGGAGCCGGGTCTTGAGGGTATCCAGCAGCGAACGACATGGCTGGGCAAGCCTGAGGAGACCGGATATAACAACCCTTATTTTCTTGCCTATGAGATTGACAACCGTTTTAACCGCGACAGGGTATTTGGCAACCTAAAAGCGGAATGGGAAATCATTGACGGTCTTACCCTGATGGGACGGTATGCTTTAGATTATTATGTAGAAGAGCGCGAGACGAAGATACCGCCCAGTTACACACGTGAGCCGAACAACGGTACCTATGGTCTAGTGAAGTTCACCAGGTTTGAACGTAATATTGATTTTCTTGCTACCTATACGAAACAGTTTGGCAAATTTGGGTTGAATGTATCAGTAGGTGGAAACGACCGGTATTCAAAGAGTACCTCCATCGCAAATTCATCCAGGTCGGGCCTTGTGGTGCCAAATGTATTTACTGTCAGCAATATCAAATCAAGTGGATTGAACTATAGTAGCAGCTGGAGCCAGAGGGCGATATACAGTGTTTATGGGCTGGCCAATTTGTCATGGAATGATTTCATATACCTGGATCTGACAGCCAGAAATGACTGGTCGAGCACCCTGCCGAAAGAGGAGCGGTCCTATTTTTACCCGTCGGCTTCCTTGAGTTTGTTGCTCAATGAGATGTTCAGCATGGGCAGTAATATAGACATGATCAAGCTCCGTGGTGGTTGGGCCCAGGTAGGCAACGATACAGGGCCTTACAAGCTGGTAGCCACATACGGCAATGCAGGACAGTGGGGAGAAGCCACACGGCTTTATAAACCTTCAGGCCTTTTAATCCCTGATTTGAAATCTGAAATTGCCACTTCCTGGGAAGCCGGGCTGGACTTAGGGTTATTTGGTAACAGGCTGCGATTTGAAGGTACTGTATATCAGTTAGATAACAGAAACCAGATCATTTCTGTGAGACTACCCACCTCCACCGGATATACTTCCAAGTTTATTAATGCGGGGTTGATCACGAGCAAAGGAGTTGAATTGATGATGGGCGGCACACCGATACAGAAGAATGGCTGGACATGGGATTTGAGCGCTAACTGGACAAGGAGCCGGACAAAGCTTATTGAACTTGCGGAGGGTATTGATATTCTCCGCTTCTGGAGTGACGCCAAAGGGGGAGCCTGGACTTATGTAGGAGAAGAAATCGGTGATATATATGACGCCAAAATGGTTGTTGTGGAAGATCCCAACTCTCCTTATTATGGTTATCCTATCATCGGTGGTTCCGATATGGAATGGCAGTCTATACGGGCAAAAGACGTCAAAAATAAAGTAGGTAATTTCAATCCTGATTTTATATTAGGCATGACTTCGTCTTTATCATGGAAAAATCTAAGCTTTAGTTTTACACTTGACTGGAGAAGTGGCGGGCAATACGTGTCACAAACCTATCGCTATACCGCTGAGGATGCCAGTTCACAATTATGGCTTGATAATGCAATTAATCCTGAAGGCCGGAGTGGCAAGGAGCTGAGAGACTGGCTGGTGGCCAATGAAGATAAATACATTAAAAACGGCTTTCATGTAGTAGGCGGACCTACAGTAGAATATGGCGGATTTCCTGAGAAATGGAGTGGTCTCTGGGTTAATGACGGATATTTTGTGCCGGGTGTTATCCAAATCGCTGGGGCTGATACTCCTGAATTTGAAGATGATGTATATGTTGAAAATCTTGGTGAAGATCCTGATAATATGCTAATCCTTCCATGGGTAGTGAGTTATCCCTGGGATTTCACGACGCCATCACTGTTTGATGCGGATTTTGTAAAATTGAGGGATGCATCGATAACATATAATTTCCCGTCTGACTGGGTGAAGAAGATAAAGCTACAACACATTAGTTTATCTGTTTATACCAGAAATGTCATCATCTGGACAAAAGGGAAAAATGGAGTAGATCCCGAGCGTGCCTTCCAGGCAGAGTCCTCTGGTTTTAAGCAAGGCATTGAGCGGTGGAATGTGGATCCGTGGGTATTCCCGGTAGGGTTCAAACTCAATGTATCATTTTAATCCATGAAAATTATTAAAGTCATGAAAATATCTAAAAGCAAAATAATTTTAATAACAGCTTTGACTGCAGTTTTTACCTTTTCGTGTAAGGACCTGGATGAGTTGAATATAAACCCCAATGGGGTATCACCTGAAAAAGCCAGACCAAAATTACTATTGGCGACCATAGAGACATCCCTGGGACAGACTGTTACAAACCTTGGATATGGCGATCTGGCAGGTGTAATGCAACATACTCAAAAAGATGGATGGGGTGGTGGTCATAATTCATATGACTGGAATGACCAACGATGGTCTGGCCCCTACGGGATACTGAGAAATATTGATGAAATGTATCGGAAATCGGAGGAGATTGGTTTGGAGTTTTATATGGGTACCGCACTGGTGATGAAAGCCTATGTATTTGGTTTAATTGCAGATTTGTGGGGCGATGCTCCTTATACCGATGCTCTGAAAGGTGATATTCAGGCAGAAGAATATATCAAACCAAAGTTTGATACACAGCAGTTTATTTATCATGCTATTCTGGATGATTTGGAGCAGGCTAACACCCTCCTTGCCAAGAATCAGGACGATTATGTGGATGTTGACCCGGTTCAGGATGTTATTTATCAGGGTGATGTTGCTAAGTGGAGAAAATTCGCCAATTCACTTGCGCTCCGATATTATATGAGACTCTCGATCAAAGAGCCCGATTTTGCGAGAGGTGGGATTGAGAAAATTACAGGCGATCCCGCAAAATATCCACTCATTGTATCATCGGATGATGATGCTAATATGGCTTACATTGGCAGTAATAGCAGTGACTCATGGCCAAATAACACTGTTTTTGACGGCACCAACGGCAGTAATTTCAGGCGAATTAAAATGTGTAAAACGTTGGTAGATGCAATGAAGACATTGGATGATCCGAGGCTTGGCGTTTGGGCGGCTCCTGTTGAAATCCCGCTGGTGTTTGATCCTAACAATCCTGACAGGGATGAGATCGTTGATGGTAAACGATATGTTGGAAAGAATATCACAGATGAGTATTATAACACTTTTGGAATTGAGATTGATACCAGTTCCGACTTTGTGGGTATGCCACCTGCATGGAGTCAGGTTCCATCCGCTTACAATTTGAGCCCGGATTTGAATCAGGCCGCTTTTAATCCCCATGTATCATGGTTGAATGATCGATATAGAAACGCCTCAGGGCCTCTGTTAAAGTCAAGGATCATGACGGCGACGGAAGTACATTTTATACTGGCCGAGGCTGCATTGAGAGGGATGGCTGTTGGTGATGCTCAGTCGCATTATGAGGCTGCAATCAGGGAATCGTTCAATGTATGGGGAGTGAGTGATCAGTATGATACATACATACAGGGTCCTGCTGCCTTTAACGGGACGATCGAGCAGGTGATGGAGCAGAAATGGATATCGAGCTGGACGGCAGCGGCAGAGGCATGGTTTGATTACCGAAGGACGGGATTGCCCGATCTTCAGGCAGGGCCATATTCAAAAAGGTCAGTATTGCCCGTACGGTTTATGTATTCGATCGATGAGCAGGATTTGAATCCGGATAACACACGAGAAGCGATCAATCGCTTGGAGGATACCCAATACAGACCTCCCGATGATCTCAAAAGTTCGTGGGCCAAGCCTTGGGTAATTCAAGGTACAGACATGCCATGGAATTAAGAGATAAATTTAGAACATAGAATTAACATCAGACAAAAGCCGACCATTAGAAAAGGACGGCTTTTGTCTGATATCCAAATAATCCCAATGAAGGTTTTTTTAAAGATCACAGGTGCATTAGTCATAATTGCCATATTACTACTATTTCTGGCGATACAAAGAGTTGACTATACTCCCTATTTTGAAACCGGGTATTACAAAATTACCAAGGAGAGACTCGATAGTCTTACCAAAGAATTAGGTAATTATAAAGGCAAAGTTTATATAGGTTTTGGTATAGAGAGTATTACACCTGTTCTAAACAGTGATCGGGACGATCCTGAAACGGGTAAATTCGTCCGGATCCCATTAGCAGGGTATGGCGGAAGACAGGGTGCACCTGCCACTGGCATTCATGATAGCCTGTATGTAAAATCCGTGGCAGTGAGAGTTGGGGACAGAATAATTGTTTTGGTAGGCGCCGATCTCTTGATCATGCCTCCGGAAGTCAGCCAACAAGCCACGAAGCATATTTCAAAAAGTTCAGGACTTGAAAGAGGTGATTTGTTTTTTTCTGCTACGCATACTCATTCCAGTGTAGGGGCATGGTCTGGGGGTAAAGTGGGCGAGATGTTTGGCGGTGCTTATAATCCGAATGTTGTAAACTGGCTAACGAAGAGGGTTGTAAAAAGCATTGAAGAAGCTGTCAGCGACCTGAAACCGGGAAAGTTAGGTGTGGGGAACTTTGATGGCAAAGGATATGTATCCAACAGGCTGGTTGGCGAAGACGGGCTTGTCGATGCTGACTTTATTTTTGTTGTTGCAGAGCAGGATAAGGGGAAAAAGGGTATTATTGGAGCATTTAATGCCCATGCGACCACATTGGGTGATTGGAATATGGAAACGAGTGGAGACTACCCTGGATACTGGCAACGCAAGCTTGAAGATGAAGGCTTTGATGTGGCTGTTTTTCATGCAGGAAGTGTCGGTAGTCATACCTACAGGAGCCATGGTGATAAATTTGAGAAATCAAAATACATCGGTGAGGCTTTGGCGGATAGCGTGTTAAAATACAGCGCATTGGTATCTCTTAGCGATACTATAACCTTGAGCGCCATGACGCTTAAGGTGGAAATTCCGGAATTTCAAGTACGGATATCGGACGGTTTACGGCTCAATCCGTCGCTTGCAAGGAAACTATTTCCAAAAATTGGTGAGGTATATCTTCAGGTATTGAGAATTTCTGATCTTATATGGGCTACCACTCCAAGTGATTTTAGTGGGGAAACAGCTATTACTTTCAAAAACGCAATGCATAAAAGAGGGTTTTATGCGTTGGTATCGAGTTTTAACGGAGCCTATACGGGATATATAATTCCTTGCAAATACTATCATCTCGACGCATATGAATCTCGGTTAATGAACTGGTTCGGACCGGCGTACAATCCTTATATCAACTATCTGACAGGTACGATGATGAATGAAATTTCAGTGAAGCATTAAATGGTATTTAATTGACTTGAATATTATGAGACGAAATCGACTAAAAAAATCTATCACATTCTCTGCGTTTTTATGGCTGATGTTTATGGGGGGAGGCTCATTAACTGCTCAGTCACGTCAGGTGACGGGAACGGTAACGAGTGCAACCGACGGAACAGCCTTGCCCGGCGTGAATGTAGTGATCAAAGGCCAGCAGAAGGGAACAATTACCGACATAAACGGGAAATACAGTATCGAGATAAACAGCGGAGAGGACATGCTGGTATTTTCTTACGTTGGATATAACACAGAAGAGGTCAAAGTAGGCAACCAGTCGGTGATTGATATACAACTGGTAGAAAGTATAGAGGCATTGAGTGAAATTGTAGTAACTGCGTTAGGCATCAAACGTGAGGAACGGTCGCTGGGTTTTTCGGTAGGCCGTGTAGACGGGGGAGAGGTGAATAAGGTGGCTCAGGAAAATGTATTAAATGCATTATCCGGCAGAGTTGCTGGTGTCACGATCAATTCCACAGGGGGAACAGGTTCATCGGTAAGTATGGTGATCAGGGGAGCGACATCCCTTAGTACGGATAACCAACCATTATTTGTAGTGGATGGTGTACCGATCATCAATACCCTGAACAACATGACGCAGTTCGGAGACAGGAACATAGTGGATTACGGGAATGCCATAACGGATATTAACCCGGAGGATGTGGAGAGCATTTCGATATTGAAGGGTCCGAGTGCGGCAGCACTGTACGGAACCCGGGCGGGTAACGGAGTAGTGCTGATCACGACCAAGTCCGGCAGCAAAAGCAAGAAAGCTACCGTAACGCTTACTTCAAACACGGTATTTGATATACCATATTCATTTTTAAAAGTCCAGAAGAAGTTTGCAACAGGTTATTTTTCATTCACGCCGGATAACTTCCCTCCCGGCGTATATCCAACAGTAGATCCTGCCCAGGCAGCGGGTGCGGGTATGGAACTGGACCGTGGTTATTTTGCTTTTCAGTGGAATGCGCCGTTGGATTCGAATGGATTTCCGGTACCGACCGAGTTAGTATCTTATCCTGATAATGAGAGAAATTTCGTACAAAATGGTATTACCACTACCAATGGGATATCTTTGGCCAACAGCAATGAGGCGATAGATTATCGTGTAGGTTTTACGAATATGAGCAGCAGGGGAGTAGTGCCCGGGTCAGACCTTTTCAGGAATAACCTGACGTTGAATACTACCCTCCGTGCAAGTAAGCGCTGGACTTTCAGTACCAACCTGAATATCAACAGGACGTATTCAAATAATCGTCCTGCTGGTAACAGGGGAGCCAATCCTATGGAATGGGTTTATAAATTTCCCCGAAACATTGATATTCGCGAGGTTCGTGATTACTGGGAGCCGGGTCTTGAGGGTATCCAGCAGCGAACGACATGGCTGGGTAAGCCCGAGGAGTCGGAATATAACAATCCATACTTTCTTGCCTACGAGATTGACAACAGGTTTAACCGCGACAGGGTATTTGGCAATCTGAAGGCAGAATGGGAGATTGTTGACGGACTCACGCTGATGGGACGGTATGCGATAGACTATTATATAGAGGAACGCGAGACGAAGATACCGCCGAGTTATACACGTGAGCGGAACAACGGTACGTACGGTATTGTCAAGTTCAGTAATTATGAGCGCAACGCAGATTTTTTAGCCACATATACGAAGCAATTCGGTAAGTTTGGATTGAATGTATCTGCCGGAGGTAATGCCCGATATACCAAGAGTTCGTCAATCAGCAACTCATCGGCATCGGGTTTGGTAGTTCCGAATGTGTTTACGGTGAGCAACATCAAATCGAGCGGGTTGAGATATTACAGCGGTTGGAGTCAGAAGGCGATATACAGCGTTTATGGATTAGCCAATTTGTCATGGAATGATTTCTTATATATTGACCTGACGGCCAGGAACGACTGGTCGAGCACGCTGCCGAAAGAGAGCAGGTCATATTTTTACCCGTCAGCCTCTCTGAGTTTGTTGTTAAATGAAATGTTCAGCATGGGCAGCAATGTGGATATGATCAAGTTGCGCGGTGGATATGCACAGGTGGGCAATGATACGGGGCCATATCAACTGATATCGGTGTATGGCAATGTAGGACAATGGGGCGATGCGATCCGTTATAGTAAGGCGGGCACCATCCTGACGCCCAATCTGAAGGCGGAGCTTGCGACATCATGGGAGACGGGAATAGATTTGGGGCTGTTTGGCAACAGATTGAGGTTTGAAGGAACGGTATATCAGGTTGACAACGAAAATCAGATACTGAGGAACATCAAGATTGCGGCCTCGTCTGGCTATACGAATATGAACGTCAATGCGGGCCTGATCAGGAGCAAGGGTATAGAGTTGATGCTGGGTGGCACGCCGGTCCAGAAGAATGGCTGGACATGGGACTTGAGCGCCAACTGGTCCCGAAACAGAACGAGGATCATTGAATTATCGCCGGGAGTGGAAGTGATCAAATTTTGGGATGATGCCAAAGGGGGTGCTTTCACATATGTCGGTGATGAGATTGGTGACATATATGATGCAAAGCTGGTTGTTGTCGAAGACCCCAATTCGCCCTATTATGGCTATCCGATCATAAATCCTAACATAGATCCCTGGCAGGCCATTCGTGCCGAAGACACGAGGAATAAGGTTGGCAATTATAATCCCGACTTTATTCTGGGCATGACTTCCTCTTTGTCATGGAAAAATCTGAGTCTTAGCATCACTCTTGATTGGAGAAGCGGGGGACAGTATGTGTCACAGACTTATCGTTATACCACATCGAATGCCAACTCACAGATCTGGATCGACCGTGCTATCAATCCTGAGGGCAGGACGGGCAAAGAATTGCGTGACTGGCTGGTGGCCAATGAAGATCAATATATTAAAAACGGTTTTCACGTAGTGGGAGGCCCTGCGGAGGATTATGGCGGTTTCCCGGAGAAATGGAGTGGCCTGTGGGTCAACGACGGTTACTTTGTCCCCGGTGTGATACAAATCGCCGGAGCAGACACGCCTGAGTTTGAAGATGATGTGTATGTGGAGCATCTCGGAGAAGATCTGAGCAAAATGACCATTTTGCCATGGGTGGTCAGCTTCCCGTGGGATTTTGCCACCCCGACCATGTTTGACGCGGATTTTGTAAAGCTGCGTGATGCGGCGATCACCTACAATTTCCCTTCAGACTGGGCACAACGCATCAAATTGCAGAATATCAGCCTTTCGGTTTACACGAGAAATATCATCATCTGGACAAAAGGCAAGAACGGTATCGACCCTGAAAGGGCCTTCCAGGTGGAAGCATCAAGGGGCAATCGCGGCACACAGTTCAAACAGGGCATCGAGCGTTACAATGTAGATCCCTGGGTGATGCCCATAGGTTTTAAACTGAACGTATCATTCTGATCAATAAAATCCCCGGGAACGGGGATTTTATTTTATCCCAAAATTCTCAATAACCTTTCTATTCCGAGCTTAAACTACTTTAAAATCAGACACTTCGTTCACGTTTGATTCGTCACCATAAAAGTGCATTATGCCTCCTCATCAAACGTGCTGA
>WGED01000060.1 GCA_015492915.1 Cyclobacteriaceae bacterium | reverse complement strand
CCTTATATTTCTCCATCTGCTCAAGCAGCAATGCCCTGTTGTAGTAGTTGTCGGGGTTGCCGGCATCAAGCTTGATAGCCATGTTAAGGTCCTTGACGGCGTTCTCAGCATCCTCAAGGTTGAGATATGCCTCACCCCGTGCCGTATAAACGTCTGCCTGCTGGTTGTCCAGCTTGAGGCTGGCTGTAAACACTTCGATGGCAGGCTGAAAGGATCCTTCCAGCATATAGCAGAAACCAAGGTTTTTATAGCCGTCCTTCACTTTAATGCCATTCTTGATCGCCTTATCGAGGTAAGTGATGGCAAAAGGATAATTTTCGGTGTAATAGTATGACTGGCCGAGGAAATACACCATCGCGGGCTGCAATTCCTCGCTCTGCTCAAGCGTTGTAAGATCCGCAATGGCTTTTTCATAATTTTTCATCTGATAATAGCACGTACCCCTGTTTTCATAAGCCCTGGCATAGTCGCTCTTCATTTGCAGCGCTTTGTCATAGTCGGAGATAGCCGTTTCGTACTGCTCGAGCAGTTGCTTCGCCTTGCCCCGGTTGTTGTACAGCATATGGCTTTCATAACCAAATTCCACTGCCTTGTCATAATCTGCGATGGCATTTTCATAGTCTTTGATTTTGAATTTGGCATTGCCGCGATAGTAGTATGCCTCTGCATTGCCGGGGTCCAGGCTGATGGCTTTGTTGAAGTGCGGGATGGCTGCGCTATACTTTTTGATCTCATACTCCGCACGGGCCAGGTTGAAAAACAATTTCGCGTCGGAAGCACCCAGTTGCACTGCTTTGCCCAGATCAGAGGCTGCTTTGGCATAATCCTCCAGTTTGAGATAGGCCATACCCCGGTGTGTATAAGACTCCGGGTCTTTCAAACCGTCAGCGATGGATTTGGTGAGGTCACCGGCGGCGACCTCATACTGTCCGAGGTGATATGCCGCATGGCCTCTGCAATAAAAGGCTTTTTTGTACGTCTCGCCCTTGGTGATGGCGATGCCCAGTGCCTCCATGGTTTTGGTATAATCTTTCAGGTTATAATACGAGATCCCCAGCAGGGTAAACACTTTTGTTTCCGCCTTGCCGTTCTTTGCTACTTTAGACAGATCCGCTGCACAGCCTTCCCAATCCTGCTTGCCGTACCGCAGCATGCCCCTGCGCTCCAGCGAGGATATATAATCAGGATTGATCTCGAGCGCTTTGTCATAGGCAGCCATCGCCGCCTCTTTGTCCGAATTTTTCTCATAGCATTTGCCCTGAATGTCATAGATCACCTCATTGCTGACGCCCTTTTCAAGTGCTTTGTCAAGCATGGCCATGGATTTGGTACAATTATCAAGCTGATGATAGACAAACCCCAGGTGGAAATAGCTGACGCCGCTGTCGTCTCCCATGCTGATGGCTTTTTCAAGGTCTTTGGATGCCTTCTCGGCTTCTCTCATATAATACCACGCATTGCCACGCGCAGCGTAAGCATCCTTATCCATAAAACCCATTTTTTCGGCAGCATTCACGTCGCTGATCACCTCGCTGTATTTTTTCATTTTATAATAACACATCGCCCGCTCCACATAGGGTTTTCCATCCTTCACCCCCAGTTCTATGGCTTTATTAAGGTCACTGATCGCGCCGTTGATGTTTCCCTCGGCCCTTCTGATGGCTCCCCGGTACCAATAGACTTTGGGCTCTTTGGTCTCCATGCGAATGGCCCTGTTAAGGTCCTCCACAGCGCCGGTCATGTCGCCGGTATTGTAACGCGCCAGGCCGAGCATGGTATAGAGCTTTTCGCCGGTGGCGCCCATATCTCTGGCGATAGACAGCGAAGCAAGGGATTTGGCATAGTCTCCCTTGTCAAACAATGCCGTGCCGCGGTTGATATAAGCCTTTACATATTCGGGGTTTATCTGGATTGCCTTGCTGTAATTGGCTATGGCGCCGTCGAGGTCTTTGAGAAAATATTTCGCCTTCCCGCGGTTGTTGTAAATGATCTCATCAGACTTGCCCAATGCGATCGCTTTGTCGTAATCTTCAATGGCCCCTTTGAAATCTTTGCTTCTGAATCGCGCATTTCCCATGAAATAATACACTTCAGGGTCTTTGGAGCCCTGGGCCGCCGCCTGCTTCAGGTCAGCTACCGCTCCCTCATAGTCTTTGATTTTGTATTTGGCTTTTCCCCTCCGTTCACTGATTTCTACGCCGGTGACGCCAAGCGATTCTGCTTTGTCAAAGTCCTGAATGGCTGTCTTAAAGGCATCGTTGTCATAGTTGATCTTTCCCCTGATCCGGTAAGCCTCAGCCAGTTGGTCATCCAGGCTGATGGCCTTGTTCAGGTCGGAGCGTGCCGCACTGATCTTATCGTGCTTATAGTTTAACAATCCCGAATAATACCATGCGGCCACCTGATCGGGAAATGTCGATTTGGCTTTGCCGAAAGCACTGAGGGCAGCGGTGTCGTCCCCTTTGAGATAAGCGCTGATACCCTGCAGCATAAATGGCTGGTTTCTCATGGCATTGCCAAACTCCTTTACGGTTTGGGACATGGATTTGATATTGGTTTTCGCCACTTGTACGTTGGCGATATAACCGTCCTTGCCTACCGGCACTACGATGCCCTGTACTTCATTCTTAGCATTGAGCACAGGCCCTCCGAAGGTCTCCGGCTGGAGTTTTTTGTCAATAATCACGCCTTCGCCATAGCCTTTGAAATCCATTTTTTTGGTAATGGTACCGCTGACGGTTGCGGTTGATTTCAGGTCTTTGCTGAATAAAACCTTTACCGCTGATTTTTCTTTTGCAATGCCCGGAGCCGTTTTCAGGCTCGATATTTTGGCGGTCAGCATATTGTCGAGCTCAAAACGCACCACGCCCGTCACAGGATCATAACCGTTGATTTTAATGATATTGTGCACGGTGCTGTCCGGAGTAACGGCTTTGGCATAAGCTCCGTGCCTGAATAACGCCGCGCAGGAATATCCGTGACTCCTGTCCATAAAAAATCCGGTGCCCTCGCGCAGCATCGTGCTGTCGCTTTTGAATACCTGAATGTGAAATACGGCTTTTTGAGACTGGCCCCACGCCAACGGGAATGCAGTGATGACAAACGCCACCACGAGCAACACAAAATTTATTCTCCTGTTCATTGTCATGATGATTTATGATAAATACAGGGAGCCTGATCAAAGGCACCATTACCACAAAACAAAAATAACTTTTTATAATGAAAACGGCTGAATCACAGTGTGTTGCGGGGCTGTAAAAACGTTTTAAAAATTACAATGTGATAAATATCGGGAAAGCGCAGGCGATATCGGGGCTCCGGCAGGAAAAGTATCCTGCTGCAATACCTCCTGCGATCCTGCCCTTCGGTTTCCACAGGCATGAAAAAAAGGGTATTTTTTCATGAAATAAATGCCCCGGGAGATCACAAGGGTGTGTCGTATTAATTTTGCCCCCGCCAGTCAGCAATGCACGGGACATCGCAAGTATGTGCAGTGCCCGGCTGCCCCCGCAGTCGCGAAATTCATGAAAATTTCATGGATTTTTCATAAAAATGCCGTACCGACAATCCCTATTGCCTGCACGGCATCTTCATGAGTTACCCATAAATCCTTTGGGTGTCTCCTGCGATTCCGGCGCAGCGGGCCATCAGGTCTCAGAACGACAACCCGAAAGTAATCGGATTGAGCTCCGGCCCGCGGCCTTCGTAAAACAGGGTGCTGAGGTCGTAGTTGACAAAGAAATCCACTTCTCCCCAGCCGATGATGCCCCTGATGCCATAGCGGAGCCGCTCGAGGAAATAATCGCTCTTTTCTCTTTTCTTGCTTTTCTTGCCCTCTACTTGCCATACCAGTTTGGTATAGCTGTCGAGTCGTGTACCGACATATCCACCGGCGCCTATCCTGAAGCTGTTTCTATGAAAATAAGTCCTTTTTTGCCTGAAGCCGTCATCATAGGTGCGTACACGCGTTCGGTAACTGAAATCCAGCACCGGCACCAGGAAGGCATTGAGATGAAACACGGTCAGTTTGCTTTTGGTGGCATTCATGCTCTGATCCCATTGTGTGAAGATCGCTTCGTCTTCTCCTTTGACCAGCCTAGTGTAGGGGTCCTGAAATTTGAAATTATACCAACTGATGCCCGCGCCAAAATCTATGGCCAGCGGCCCCGCGATATTGGCCTGCCAGGTCGGTTGCAGCGCCACGTACCACGATCCCCAGCCCTTTACAATGTATTGCTGGTTGTTTTTATCCGGAAATTCGCCGTTTTCCAGGTAGTTATTGATACCGAAATCAAGACCTGAGATAAATTCCGTACCGGGGCCACGGCGCTTCTTGCGCGTATCTTCACGATAGTTGTAGGTTTGCACCTTTGGTGCCGCATCATTGGAGGGTATTTCCCCGCCTTCGACGATCACTACACTCTTGCCCCCATCACCAAACTCATCTTCCAGTTCGCCAAATTCTTTGTCCTCGTTCTTTATATATTTGGAACCGTTTTCCTCCCTGATGATCACATCACCCTCCTTCAAAGTGTCTGTGTCGGGCACAT
>WGED01000059.1 GCA_015492915.1 Cyclobacteriaceae bacterium | reverse complement strand
GGCAAAAGGGGCGTAGTGGCCGCAGCCAGTTATGAGGCAAGGCGCTACGGGGTCTTCTCGGCCATGCCCTCGGCACTCGCCCTTAAAAAATGCCCCGAACTCATATTTGTAAAGCCGCGCTTTGAAGTTTATCGCGAAGTTTCACAACAGATCAGAAACATTTTTCACGAATACACCGACCTGGTAGAGCCGCTCTCACTCGATGAAGCTTATCTCGACGTGACGGAAAACAAGAAAGGGTTGAAATCCGCCACACTCATCGCCAGAGAGATCAAAACGAGCATAAAAGCAGAAACAGGGTTGACGGCATCCGCCGGCGTATCGATCAATAAATTCCTCGCTAAGATCGCTTCCGATCAGGACAAACCCGACGGACTGTTTGTGATCACCCCCGATAAGGCACAGGCATTTGTTGATAATCTGCCCATTGAGAAATTTTTCGGAATAGGAAAAGTGACCGCCGCCAGGATGCACGAGATGGGTATCGCCAAAGGAAAAGACCTGAAACAAGTATCGCTCGAAGCACTGGTGCAGCGATTTGGCAAGGCAGGGAGATATTATTACAACATCGCCCGCACCATCGACGAGCGGCCGGTCAACCCGAACAGGATCCGCAAATCGCTGGGCGCCGAGCGTACCTTCGATGTGGACTTTATGAATAAAGCGGATATTCTTGAGCAGACCGAAAGGATCGTTGATATCCTGATCGAGCGAAAAGAAAAAGCCGGGGTAGCAGGCAAAACGGTCACGCTGAAGCTGAAATTCAATGATTTCGAGACGATCACCCGCAGCAGGACAATGCACCATTATATCGCTGATAATGAAGAGATAAGGCGTATCTCGAAAGACCTGATGATGAAAGAGCTGCCTTTAAAAAAAGGCGTCCGCCTCATCGGCGTCACCATATCAAACCTGGACAACAGGGAAAAAATGCAGCCCACCCAACTGACCCTTGATTTCTGAAAAATATCATGACTGTCCGTCAAAAATGATAATCCTGCTGCTATCTTTGCGGCTTATGACCGCATTATGAAATCAACGCAATTCGATCCCGACAAAAGAATTTACGGCATTCTGTACGCTACCATCACGGCACTGTTCTGGGGGCTGCTGGCCATTTTTATCAAGGTGGCGCTCAAAGGGATCGATCCGATCGCGTTGGTGTGGTTCCGGTTTGCCGTGGCCTTCACTTTTTTGTTTGCGTGGTTTTCCGTCAGGGACCGCAAAAAACTCGTTATCCTGCGCCGGCCGCCATGGCTGCTGATCATTGCTGCGCTCGGCCTCACGCTCAACTACATCGGGTTCGCCAAGGGCATCGATTACACCACGCCTTCCAATGCCCAGATTTTCATACAACTCGGCCCGATGTTTCTGGCGCTGTCGGGCATCGTGATCTTTAAAGAAAAGCTGAAGCCCTTGCAGATCGCGGGCTTTCTGGTGGCCGGGGGCGGATTTTATTTGTTTTATCATGATCAGTTGCAAAACCTGCTCAAGGGGCACGACATCTACATCACCGGCGTGCTGTGGCTGATCACCGCTTCGCTGGCATGGACGGTGTACGCATCGTTGCAGAAAAAGCTCGTCGGATCATATCATGCCCAGCAGCTCAATCTCGTGATTTACGGCCTGCCGGTGCTGGTACTGATCCCGGTCATCAATTTCAACCAGTTTGCCGGACTCTCTCCCCTTTTATGGATTTTGATCTTTTTTCTGGGCATCAATACCATCGTAGCCTATGGTGCGCTGGCAGAAGCTTTTAAATACATCGAAGCCAACAAGATCAGTGTCATCATCACGCTCAATCCCATCATCACTTTCATAGCCATGACGATACTCGACATCATGGATGTGCAATGGATCGACGCCGAATCGATCACGCTGTACGGACTGGCCGGTGCCCTGCTGGTGATCACCGGGGCAGCCCTGGTAGTAATATCGGGCAATAAAAAGGGTGAAAATTCATAGATGGCGCATGGTATGCTATACCAAAGGATTTTTATGAAAAAATGACTATTTTCTCATGAAAGACAACCGGCAGGGCATATTT
>WGED01000058.1 GCA_015492915.1 Cyclobacteriaceae bacterium | reverse complement strand
TAACGAAATCCTGGTGAAAATTTTGGGGTTAATTTTTCATATATGAACGTTTGTGGTTATTTTTACTTTTGTCATGATTTTTGCCCATTCTTAAACTCATAAAATTAATTGAAGCGCAATGGCAGGGCAAAAATGCACGCCAAAAATTTCTTTTTGAATTTTATACCCACGGGCTTACGCCCACGGCTATTGTTATATCGCTCCTACGGAGCTTTTTTCAGGATTGATTGGAATTAATTTTAAATGCCTTTACCCTGAAAGGCAATCACCATCTTCTTGCCTTTCATTGTGCTGCGTTTACAGGGCATTGAGAAATTGATAGAGATCAGTTCCCTTATCCACGTTCAGCTTCTTTTTCAGGCGGTATTTTGATTTCAGGACACTATCGGGCAGCACATTGAGCATCGCAGCAATTTCTTTTGTTGAAAGTTTCATTTTTATAAAAGAAGCCATTCTCAATTCCTTTTCTGAAATTTCCGGATAAACCGACATTAATTTTTTTTCAAAATTATCATGAACCTCAGAGAAATAAGACTTAAAAACTTCCCAATCTTTTTCAGAGGCGTTTTCCCTTTTCAGCAGCATCACGATCCTGCGAAATTCCATCTTGAATAATTCCGGCGAGTTTATAATGCGTTCAAGGTTTTCTTTGAGTTCCTGGATAAAAGTACTTTTTTGCACTAGGTGGAGTGTCTGGCCTGCCAGCTCCTTCTTTTTAAATTCAATTTCCTGCCGAAATATTTCTTCCTGCTTTTTGCCTTCAATTTCTTTTTTCTTCAATCTCTGGCTCAGACCGAAAAAAATGAGGGCTCCGATAATTATAGAAGAAATCATACCGGCGGCGTAAGATACTTTTCTGAGATTCGAAACCCGTATCTCGCTGTTGAGTACTTTGATTTCATTGTCCTGAAGCGCCATCTTCAGTTCCTTTTGCTCCAGGTCATGAATAGTGCGCAATTCCTCAATTTGCCGGGACTTTTCCTTATTGAAAAGTGTATCGATTAAGACCTTATAGTTTTCAAAATCCTTGAGGGCCATTTTGAAATTATTCATTTGCTTATGCGATTCCGAGCGGTATAAATAGGCATTTCTAAGTGTTGATTTGGAACCAATACTGTCAGCAACTGTAATAACCAGAGAAAGAACAGGCAGGGCCCGCCCTGGTTGATTCATTTGATTGTAAGCATTCCCCAGCTGGTTTTTGGTAATAATTTGCTTTCTGGTTTCTCCCATTTTGTATTGAATTTCCAGCGCCTGCCGAAAATACTCCAAAGCGCTCCCGGGTTTGCTCAATGCTACCTGCAGTTTGCCTAAATTGGTGTATATAGTCCCCGTCAGTGATGTTGCGCCTGCCTTTAATGATTTTTGCAATCCCTGGTCAAGGAAAGACCATGCATTTTCATAGTCTCCGAGCAACAGGTACATTTGTCCGATATCATTCAGAGCTTGGGACTGGTAATAAGTATCATCGAACCGCTCATAGATTTTAAGCGCAATCAGATTGTAGGAAATGGATTTTTTACGGTTTCCAAGATTGGCCTCTATAGCAGCAAGATGCCCGTATGAGTCTGCCAGGCGGATAGAATCACCAACTTTTTGAAAGAGGTCCAATCCCTTATGTATGTACCTGAGGGCGATATTATAATTTCCTTTATTCTGATGGATCATTCCCAAAAAATCCAGTGAAATGGCCAGACCAACCGAATCAGCAGTCAGTGTATTCATCCGGATAGTGTTAAGGGTCATTGTCTCAGCACTATCTAAATCGCCTTTGTAGAACTGCCGGATGGCAAGGGCATGATTGATATTGGACATCTGGACAAGGTCATTCCCTGTCCGGGCAATTTCCATAGCAATAGCATAATAATATTCCGCTGAATCATTCATGCCTGAATTATTGTAAAAAACCCCAAGGCGATAGTTGCCTTTCGACAGACCTTCAGGATAATTTAATTGCTTAGATAACCGTATTTCCTCCAGGGCATATATTTTGGCTTTCCTGCGATCCCGGTATAAAAAATAATTATAAAGATCAGCGAGCAGCCTGACCTTTACAGTGTCATCCCCGGCATGCTCATAGGCGTTTAAAAGGCTGTCAATCTGTGAATGTGGCCGGGAATAGCATTCAATTCCCAAAAGGCAAACCAGGGTAAGCGCGTTAATAATCTTTTTCATAGTTGTTTTTATTGTTGTCTTCAATTACACCTAAAATGATCTGAATGTCAAGCGTCGTCTATGGGGCATATGTGGCATGTCCATGTTGCGAAAGAGGGTTAATCTGTGCTTTACGGTAGAGTAAAACCAGCACCGGGCATGATTAAAGAGTGATTTTCGTCGATTGGAAGATTGTAATAATGACCTTTAACCACCATATGAAAGCACATGAAATATTTCCCTTGTCCATACTTTGTCCATACCGGAAATTAGTTTGTAGCGCCGGAACCATCCATATTTGGGCTGTTGAACCAAATAAATCTAAAAAACCAATAAATCTAACTGACATGAAAACTACCATGAACCAAAAAAACCAAGTGTCACAATTGCTCAAAGCAGTTTTGTTCCTATTATTATGTTTCTCCTGTTCAGATGACGAGGTGACACCGAAATCTAATGAATCCAATTTTTCTGAGGAAGAGGCGAAGGATTTTAATAAAGCGGTTGCCAACTTAACCGCTTTTGACCAGCCGGTTGAGTCTTCCATAGTAAAAACTGATGCTACCGCACCGGAGAGGGATACCGAACGTACAGAGCTGGAATGCTCAACTAAAACTTACAAGGGGGCCCCGGGATTTAATGAACTTTTTATTTTAGACCCTACAACCGATGTAATTTACCCGGGAGCATTATTAAAAGGTGAGTCGATACCGACAGGGGAATATGCAGGGATTAATGCTGACAGAGCACCCATCACATTGTCCACTTCCTTAAGCAATATCAGCGGTAGTCCGAGTATTACCATCGATAATCCAAATAGTCTTTCTGAAGTCAGATCGGGGATCAAAGAATTACTGAGCAGGGAGGTCACCGGCGCAACTCCTGCAGAGCTCACAATAGACGAAGCAGAAGTTTATTCTGAGGAACACCTGTCTGTAGCATTGGGCGCCAACTACAGGGGTGCGACGAAGAAAGTGGCAGCCAACCTCAACTTTAATACTTCTGAAAAGAAAAATAAATATGTATTGAAATTCATTCAGCGCTACTTTACCCTGGATTTGGATTCCCCGGGGAAATCGCCAAGTGATTTGTTTACCAACCTGCCGAGCATGGAGAGTTTGGGATCCACAAGCCCGGTTTATGTTTCTTCCGTCACTTATGGCCGTATGGTTATATATACAGTTGAGTCCAATTCAAGCATATCACAAGTTAAGGCAGCTCTTGATGCAGCAAGTAAAGCAGGGCCAAATGTCGAACTAAATCTGGATAGCGATTCTAAAAAAATAATCAAAACCTCAAACATCAAGGCCCTGGTTATCGGCGGGTCGGGTGCCAGCGCCGCCCAGATAATCAACGGGCCCCAGGACGTGTATGATTATATTGCAGAAGGTGGCAATTATTCCAAGGATTCTCCCGGTGCGCCATTAGCCTATAAGCTACGATATGTAAAAGAAGGTTTTCCGGTCGCAAAGATTGTCATGGCCACTGAATACCAGATTAGGAATTGTGATCTGGCATATCCGGAGTATCACGCTGTTATCTCAAAAATTACAGGCAAGCAACCTACAGATACAGAGGTAAATGGTAAACTCAGAGTAAAATTGTGGGTAGGCGGTAAACGATTGGATATTAATAACAATGGCAAAGCTGACGGAAGAACATGGAGTGTTGACAAAAAAAATTATGCGGAAGTGCAAAATGACAAAACCCACACCATAAATTATGCTTATACATTCAAACCATACAGGCCGAACCAGAACAACGATTATATAGAATGTTCGGGCGAGTTATATGATTACAATGGACTGTTAGGTAATGAAAGCCTGGGTAATGCAGGTGGTATGAAAAAAGTCTATCTGAACTCTTTAAAAATTGACAAGAAATCAGACATTGTCTTGACTTTCAAAAAAGGCATAAAGGCTCATTTTGAAATTACCAGGATAAAATAATTTTCTCAATACAGTCGGTTGACCGGGTTGGGCTCAACAACCCGGCGCCGGTTGTGTATTTTGACAGAGTGGCAATAATAGGTAAAATTTTATAAAATCCTTAATAGGAATTATTGGATTCAAAAAGCGATTTCAGTGACAAAGCTTGTTTTCTTTTCAACATAGCCTGTATTGACGGAGTCTGTAAACAAGCCAACCCGTTCCCCCATCAGAATACTCGTTTCAAGGCCTTTTTGCGTGTTTTTCAGCAGATCCTCGTCGATCTTAACTTTACCCTTTTCGAAGAGCAGCACCACCGTGGAGCCGCCGAATTTGAAAAACCCCTTTTCGGCGCCTTTCCACGCAAACTTCCCTTTGTAGGTCTGCACGATGCCCCCTACCATGGTGGCGCCGATCTCAGCCATCAGCACATCACCGAAAACCTCGTTTGAAATGATGACGTACTCCCTTTTGTTTTGCCAGAAAGCGAGGATCATCCTGTGCAGGGCTATGGGATTGACCGAATAATAATACCCGTCAATCTTCATCGGGGGTGACAGAGCGCCATTGACGGGGAAATGAAAACGGTGGTAATCCACGGGACAGAGGCGGAAAACCATCAGGCTGCCGTCATGGTATTTTTGTGCCAGTTTATCATCATTGAGAAAGGCCAAAAGGTTGAATTTCGTCCCTTTCACAAAAAAGTCCTGCTCGCTAATATTATTATAAGCCAGAACCTTGCCATCGGCAGGCGACACCACAACCAGCGAGTCAGTGTCCACTTTCCGCGCCCCGGGCTTCAGCTTGCGCGTGAAAAAATCATTGAACGAGTCGAAATGCTGCTTTTCCGCTTCGCTCATGTCAATATCGTACTCTTTCACGAAAGGCCCTATTTTCTTCGCTGAAGAAGGATTGTCCATCAAACGTCCATAAAATGAGGAAAGGAACTTTCTTTTTACCAGAGCTTTCAGAGTGAGCTCTCCGATGGGATTATAATAAAGCCATGCCAGCCAACCCTCACCCGCTACCTTTTCAACCCTGATCTCCCCGGTAGGCCGGTTAACGTAGTAAATAGGTTCCACTCCTGAAGGCGGATACAAAGCAACCGCCAAAACAAGGAGGAACAATGCGACAAGGATTATCCTTTTTTTATGCTTCATCGAGACGATATCCATTACCCATACAATTAAAAATTTTCCCGTCACTATGTACATACAATCTATGAAAAAAGGGATATTTCAACCGAAAAAATTTTGAAGCACATTTTCAAGGAAATTCTTTTTAAAACAGATAGTACAACCCCAGCTTAACAGGGTATTTTAAATAACTGTTTTTTGCAACGATTCCAGTTATACCAAAACAGGAATCAGATTTTTGAAAACTGAGAATAGATGCAACACCCTGGCATAACAGGTATTCGAAGTAAATAATAGACAATTTCTCATGACTATTCGCTTATTTTGCAATTTATTTTTAAACAGGGTACTATTAACATAAACCATAATTCTATCAATGAGCAAACTAAAAGTGATCTCCCCGGTTGACGGCTCGGTGTATGTGGAGCGCGACCTGCATGGCGCTGAAGATATCGAAAAAACGCTGGCCAAAGCTGTAAAGGCACAGCAAAGCTGGAAAACGCTGAGCGTGGCAGAACGCAAGCCGTATATCGAAAAATTTATTGAAGCATTCAAAAAGCAAACGGTGCGCATCAGCGAAGAGCTGAGCTGGCAGATGGGCAGGCCCATTATCCACGGGCCCAACGAAGTGAACGGCACCATAGAGCGCGCTACGGGCATGCTGAAACTGGCCGAAAAATCGCTCGCCGATGTGCTGGTGGAAGAAAAGCCCGGCTTCAACCGGTATATCAAAAGGGAGCCGCTGGGGGTCGTTTTCGTGATACCCGCATGGAATTATCCCTATCTCATAGCCATCAACAGCATCGTGCCCGCACTGCTGGCCGGCAATGCGGTCATCCTGCGGCATTCGGCGCAAACGCCGCTCGTTTCCGAAAGGTTTTACGATGCTTTTGCGGAAGCGGGACTGCCGGAGGGACTGTTTCAGTACCTGCACCTCAGTCATGACGATACTGCTACGGTGATCCGTGACGAGCGCGTTCAGTTTGTGGCGTTCACAGGCTCGGTGAGCGGCGGCCATCAGATACAAAAAGTGGCGGCAGAGCGCTTTATCGGCGTGGGACTGGAACTGGGCGGCAAAGACCCCGCCTACGTGTGCGAAGACTCAAATCTTGAGTTTACCATAGCCAACCTCGTGGACGGCGCTTTTTACAATGCAGGACAGTCATGCTGCGGCATCGAGCGAATCTACGTTCACGAAAGTGTGTATGACAAATTTGTAGAAGGCTTCGTAGAACTGACAAAACAATACAGGCTGGGCAACCCGCTCGACCGGGAAACCAACCTGGGGCCTGTTGCCAAAAAGGGCGTCGCCGATACGGTTAATCAGCAGATCGAAGCCGCGCTCAAAGCCGGCGCCAAAGCCTTGATAGACCCTGCGCTG
>WGED01000057.1 GCA_015492915.1 Cyclobacteriaceae bacterium | reverse complement strand
CTGTTAACCCTTATAGGGATTTAAGGGGTTTTTTTGTAATAAACCCAAATGTTAATAGTGATCTGTATAACTTAACCTATGCAACTCATTTTGGCTATATAATTGATGCTGCTCCAAAGTCTCCAATTTACAGTACACAAGGATATCATATTGGATATATGACAGTGAAAGAGAAACATGCTTATGGAGGTTATTCAAAATACTTGTTCAGCGGAAATGTTATTCCATATTCATTTGATAAATTTCCTATAATACCAAGTCAAAGTCCAATTGGGAAAGGCCAGTTGAGCTCAACTTATCAGAAAAGTAATAATGATAGTATTATATCTTTCAATGAAAAAATATATTTAAGTGACAGTAACGACGTTATCGTAAAAGCCGTAAAGGTTGCCTCTGTTATTGATTTAGACACTGGAAAATATAACGAATCTGATCCATGGTGGAATATTCAATATTTACAAACACATGTTTCTCACACAAATTATGATGTAAAAACAAGACGAAATAGGGTACTTACCGAAATTGTATTTAAGGATGGAATCCATCAAACAATTGATTATTCTTATGATTCAAATGATTTACACAATTACCCAATAAAAATAGAACAAAAAAATAGCAATGACCTTACAACAATAACAAACTATTTATTCCCTACCGATCAAAGCTCCGGGGCTCCAATTCAAATGTATGATAAAAATGACCCAAATTTTAAAAATATGATTGGTGTGATTATTGAAGAGAAAACAAGTGTTGAAGGTGTTGATACAAAAGTGACTCATAATTATTATAATTATAATTCATCTTCCGATAAAATTACTCTGGATAAAATAAGAAATTATCCTAATGGAGAAACTACAAATTTCAGGGACATTTATTTTTCTTATGATTCAAAGGATAATATAATTAGTATAGAGAAACAAAATGACAATAAAATCTCCTACATCTGGTCTTATAACAACACCTATCCTGTTGTAAAAGGGGAAAATATAGATCATACCACATTGCAAAATGCCGTGACTGCCGCCATGGGCGCCGTAAACGGGTATGCTACGCTGGATGAGCTGACAGCCGCAACAATCGGAAAGATGGGCGGTGGCTCGGGCAACATGCGCTCAGAATGGAATGACTTCAACGTAGCGCTGAGAAATCAGTCGTCCCTGGCAAATGCGATGATCACTACATATACCTATAATCCGTTGATAGGTATGACCAGCCAGGCCGGTCCGGCAGGCATTACCACATATTATACCTATGACGCCTTCGGGCGGTTAAAACAAACTGAAAACAAGGATCAACGAGTGCAGGAGCAATACACATACAATTACAGGGTAGTACCGGAGCTTTCAGTGGAATATGATTCTTTATCATTCGGTGACTTGGCAGACAGTAAATACACAACAGTAAATTCAAATATAAAGTGGTCCGTTTCTGATAATCAATTCTGGATCACGGTAAATCCGGCAAGTGACAGCAGTACGGCGCAGCTACAAATCAGTGTTGACCAAAATCAATCCACCTCATCAAGAAGCGGAGAAGTAACTGTATCAGATGCAAGTGGTATGGGGCTTTCCGATCAGGTCATTGTCATATATCAGTCAGGGTTAGTGCCTTATATCAATCTGTCTACATATTATGTTCAGCTAATCGGGTCATCATCCCAACAGCCTGTTAATGTCTCTGCAAACGTACCCTGGACATGGAGTGTGACCTACTATGACGGGTACGGTTGGTTGATGGTACAAAAGACGACCACCTCGGGGTATAACGGAACACTACAGTTAATATCTACCGATTCTCCGCCGTATGGTCAGACATGGCGTGCCGATGTAAGAGTCACCGGAGAAGGAATAACCAAAACGATCTCCGTATCTCTGACGGCTTATTAAAACAATTAAAAATAAAAAAATGAAAACCGGTAAAGTTTTGATAAAAATAACCTCAATAATAGCTATATCCATTTATTTGTCAGGTCATGTTTTCGCCCAGGAAGAATTATCCGAAATATCAAAACCTGAGAAGCTGGATTTTCATGTCCGGACAGTATTGAGTGATTCAATTCATCAAGATAAAAATCCACTTTTCAATTTAATAGTAGAAATTGATAACACCCTAAAAATCAGGCCGGAAGTGTTTTTGATAAAAGTTACAAAAAAGGAAACACATGAAATCTATTTCATCAGGGCTGTTGACAATAATTTGTTGGAAGGCGGTAAAGATGTTCAGAAATGGGAAAAAGAACGTGCCGAACGTGAGAGAGCAATAGAGGAATCGAGAAAATGGAAAAACAAAAAACGTAAGAAAATCAATAAAAATTGGTCCGGCCCGAAATATAAAATGGGCCATGGCCGCCGTCTCTTACACGTTACCAACACCACCAAAGGCCCTGTTTTTAAGTTCGGCCCTTTTTCGCCTGGGGATTATGAATTGTTTGTCAGGGTTGAAGATGAAAGAAAGAAACTGTATTCAGACCGGCAAAATATAACCATTAACCGCGAATTAGAGGAAGAAGCTGCGGCTCCGTTACTTCAAAACAGATGATTTATGCAATTAAATAAACAATTAATGGAATGAAACCATATACTAAGGAAACATACCTTTTATTTCTGACATTGATAATGTTATTTCTGAATGATAAGGCGTCGGGCGCCATTATCGATACTCTTCCTTATAGTGAGAGTTTCGAATCAGGCACAGGGGGTTGGAATAATGTAACAGGTGATGATATCGATTGGTCCCGTCATTCCGGATCAACATCATCATGGTCAACCGGTCCTTCTTCGGCTTACAATGGAAGTTACTATTATTACATCGAGTCATCATCGCCAAATTATCCTTCAAAAAAGGCATATCTCGAAGGCCCTGAATTTGATCTCTCCAGTTATGCCAGTGCTACATTCTCATTTTACTACCATATGTACGGCTCTACCATGGGCACACTGAGCTTACAGGTGGGGACTCAATCAGGTGCTACCTGGAGTTGGACGACAGTTTGGACAAAAAGCGGTAATCAAGGCAATTCCTGGTTATCTGCCAGTGTCATTTTGAACGATTATGCCGGCCAGATCATTAAAATAAGATTTTTTGGAACAACCGGAAGTTCCTATACAAGTGATATGGCCGTTGATAAGGTTTATCTGTCAGGAACAGAAGCAAAGATGACATTTAATGGCACATACAATGAAAGTTTCGAATATGGGGCGGGACTATGGGTCAATCAGAATGATGACGATATTAACTGGGTAAGGCAATCGGGAAGTACACCTTCGGGCAATACAGGCCCAACAGGAGCTCATCATGGAAACTATTATTTTTATATTGAATCGTCAACGCCTAATTATCCATATAAAAAAGCCCATCTTAAAGGCCCGGAAATTACATTTGGTTCGTCGGTTGTTACAGCCAGAATGACATTTTGGTACCATATGTACGGAGCAAATATTGCCACGCTCGCTCTGGAAGCAAGCACTGACGGGGGAAATACGTGGAAAGGTATTTGGAGTAAAACCGGAAACCAGGGAAATATATGGCTTGCTGCTACCATTAATCTGGATAAATATATTGATACAGGTGTAAGCCTGAGGTTTGTTGGCGTGACAGGTGATAATTATGCCGGGGACATAGCTATTGATGATATCAATATCAATGAAGAAACCTGCCAGGCGCTGGCGAGCCCCGATGCTTTCGAGAACTATATCCATATCATCACGCCCCTGACGGAAAACGGCCCCTGCGGGGAAAGCATGCAGACGGTCAAATACTATGACGGACTGGGCCGCGAGGTACAGACAATACAGGCCGGCGCCTCGCCCAACCGTGAAGACATCGTCACTTCGCTCGCCTACGACGCCTACGGCAGGCAGCACAAGAGCTATCTGCCTTTTGAAGCTGCAGGCAATAACGGACAGTTCTATGAAGATTTTACCAATGTCACGAACTACACAGCATCATACGGCACAACGGACGATGATTACGCCTTTAGCGAGACCATTTTCGAGCCCTCGCCCCTCAACCGCGTTGAGAAGCAACGCCCGCCGGGGTATGCATGGCGCGACGGGCAGGGCAGGGAAGTGAAATCGGGCTACGGCGCCAATGCGGCCGGAGAAGTGTATCTG
>WGED01000056.1 GCA_015492915.1 Cyclobacteriaceae bacterium | reverse complement strand
ACTTTTATGGTGACGAATCAAACGTGAACGAAGTGTCTGATTTTAAAGTAGTTTAAGCTCGGAATAGAAAGGTTATTGAGAATTTTGGGTTTAATAAGACCCTTTTCAACAAACCATCCGTCTCTCAGACCAAACTACGATTTGACGGATTTATCTATAATTGGTTCAATATTAAAATTTTACATAGAGCACATTTCGATTTAATACTTAATTTTGATGCCATAAAGCAAATAATCATGTCTGATATAGTGATCTCTGCGGAGGGAATTGGCAAAAAATATAAAATCGGCCATAAAAAAAGCGGGAATTTCAGGGAATCAATTAACGATCTCTTTAAAAGGATAAATCACTTTGCCAAAAATAAAGAGAATGCTTCCGGCTCTTATTTCTGGGCGCTCAAAGATATTTCCTTCGAAGTCAAAAAAGGAGATTCTGTGGGCATTATCGGCAGAAACGGGGCAGGGAAAAGCACACTTCTCAAAATTTTAAGTCGTATTACCAGGCCGACAAAAGGACGGTTCTGGATCGAAGGCAGGGTGAGTTCATTGCTGGAGGTTGGTACGGGTTTTCATCCCGAACTGACGGGGCGGGAAAATATTTTTTTGAACGGTACGATACTGGGCATGAAGCGGCACGAGATCCGGAACAAGCTCGATGAAATCGTATCATTCAGCGGCGTTGATGAGTTTTTAGACACTCCTGTGAAGCGTTACAGCAGTGGAATGATTGTCAGGCTGGCATTTAGTGTAGCCGCACATCTGGAACCTGAAATATTAATAATTGATGAAGTACTGGCAGTCGGCGATGCGGAATTTCAAAAAAAATGCCTCGGTAAAATGGAAGATGTTACAGGAGAAGGCCGGACGGTATTATTCGTTTCGCACAATATGGCGGCTGTTTCCAATCTGTGTAATAAAACCATCTTTCTGCGCGATGGGCAAATTGTGCTTTATACCGACAGCAAAACAAGTATCAACCGATATTTGGATTACAGCTTCAACCTGAATAAAATATCCCTGCTTGAAAGAACCGACCGCAAGGGAAACGGGTTGCTGAGATTTGAAAAAGTTGAGATTTTAAACAGGAATACAAAAACCGAGACCATTTTGTCAGGTGATGATATCACCTTCAGGTTTTTCTTTCAAAAAGAAACCGGCAGGGAATACAGGAATTTTCGCCTCGATGTGGGGTTGAATAATCTTTATAATGAGCGGATAGCATGGATGAGCACCGAATTAACCAGCGAATTTGATCCCAAATTAGATTCCCCGGTAAATTATATAGATTTGTCGATACCCCGCTTCCCGTTCAATGCCGGACGATACTCTCTTACACTTTATGCTACCGTAAACGGCGCCATTGCCGACTGGATACAGAATGCCTTTTACTTTGATGTAGAAGCAGGTGATTTTTTTGGCAACGGGAAGAAACCTATAGAGCGCCAGGGATATTTTTTGATAAATCATTCATTTACCATCGCATGAAAAAGGTGCTTAAAAAATTACTGCGGGCTATTTATTTTTTTCCCCTTGGGAAAGAATTCCTGTTGAGGGTTATCCTTGACGATGATGAAAAGGTTTTGCTTGATTTTAAAAATGGCGGGTTTTTCATAGAGAGCGGCTGGTTTAAATCGTTGCAATCGAAACTACCTGTTGATCATAAAAACAAACCTCTTCCCTGGCTCACTTATGCAGCAATATACTTTTTAATGCCAAAGTTAAAGAAAGATATGACCGTGCTTGAGTACGGCAGCGGAAACAGCACGCTTTTCTTTTCGGAGAAAACCGGACATGTCACCTCTATTGAAAATGATAAAACATGGTATCAAAACATTAAAAATCTTCATTTGGATAACCTGGAAATATATCACAAATCCATTGATGACAAAGCGTACGCAGAATTCCCGCAAACCCTGAACAAAAAATATGATATTGTTTTGATTGACGGCCGGGACAGAAATAATTGCTGTCGTACGGCAATCAAAATTGTAAAAAACGACGGAGTAATAATTTTTGATGATACACACCGTGAAAGATACCGGGACGGCATATCTTTCTTATTGGAATCAGGCTTCAGAAATCTGGAATTCTGGGGTATTTCTCCGGGAGATTACGGGAAGAAATGCACCTCCGTGTTTTATCGCCGGGAAAATATTTACGGAATTTAACTTCACTGACCCGCTTGAAACATCTGAAAAATATCTTTCATAGTTATAATTCAAAACGTGAACTGAAGCGTTTTGCAAAAAAAATGTCGCGCGAGGTTGAGGGCTTGAGCATCGATGATGTCGTCAACAGAATTTTTAATGATTACGAAACGTACTTTTGGATTAAGCAAATTGAGGAGGAAATTCTGGGCCTGTGTAAAATAATTGAAAGAGGGAAACCAGCCTCGATGCTCGAAATCGGCACCGCCCAGGGAGGCTCATTGTTTTTGTTTTCAAGAGTCACAAAAGATAATGCAGAAATAATTTCAATTGATCTGCCCGATGGAAAATTCGGGGGAGGGTATCCGACGCACAGAATGCAGTTTTATCGTGATTTTGTAAAAAAAGACCAGCAATTAACGCTCCTGAGGATGGATTCCCATGATAATCAAACTTTTGAAAAGGTAAAAGCTTGCCTCGCCGGAAACAAGCTTGACTTTCTTTTCATTGATGGTGACCACACCTACGAAGGAGTGAAAAAAGACCTTGAAATGTACCGGCCACTACTGTCGGATGACGGATTAATAGCTCTGCATGATATCGCCAGGCACAAACCGGACAGTAAGTGCAGGGTCCATGAGTATTGGGAAGAGATAAAAGATCATTATTTTGCATCACGTGAAATTATTCAATCGGATGATCAGCTCTGGGCCGGTATCGGAGTACTTTATATTTCCGAAAAGTCAAAGATGAGATATGGATAAAATCATAAAAACAGGCTTCTGTGTGGCATATGACTGGGAATTACTCAAATACTCCCTGCCGGGAGTATATGAAGAATCCGACATGATTTGCCTGGCCATTGACAAGGACAGGCATTCCTGGTCATGCAATAAGTATGAATTCGACGATAAAGCTTTTTATGATTTTATAAAGAAAACAGACAGGGAAAACAAGATCGATATTTACGAAGACGATTTCTCTTTGAGCCATCTGAATGCCCGCGAAAACTGCAACCGGCACAGAACCCTGCTTGCCAAAAGAATGAAACCCGGAGGCTGGCATATCCAGATTGACGTCGACGAGTATTTTATCGACTTCAAAGGGTTTGCCAACTATCTTAAATCCATCCATACAAACCCCACCGGCAAGGAAAAACCTGTGAATGTCTGTGCCAATATAATTCCTGTTTTTAAAAAGTCGCAACAGGGCTATTTTTATGTCGCCTTCGGCAAGGGCAAAATGCCGGAAAATGCCCCGGTTGCAACCAATGTACCCGTGTATGAACGGGCTAGAAACAACGGCCATTTCAATCACATTTCCCCGTATTACTTTGTTCATGAAACCTGGGCCCGAAGTGAGGATGAACTGCGCTACAAATTGAATAATTGGGGCCATTCGGCAGAGGAACTGGAGCTAAAAGAAAAGCGGGAATCTTTTCTGAAATTGTGGAGGGCCATTGATAAATATAATTACATGCTGGTTCGCGACATACATCCTGCAGTACCGGATGTCTGGCCCGGACTTGCTTATTGTGAGGCTGCCGATATGAATGATTTTATTTCTCAAATGAAGGAAATCAGGTTTCCGGCCGGCAAGTTCGATTTGTGGCTCAGAAATAACAGATTGATGGCTAAAATAAGATCGCTGATAAATTAGCCGATGGCTACAGTTTCCATAATAATCGTAAACTACAACCAAATCGGTCTGACTGCCGAATGCATAAAAAGCATATACGAAAAGACAGACAAAACCGATTTTGAAATCATTGTCGTTGACAATGCTTCCCCTGAAGGTGATCCTGAAATTTTGTTAAAGTCTTTTCCTGAAATAAAACTGATTAAAAGCGGTGAAAATCACGGATTTGCCGGCGGAAATAATCTGGGCATCAAACACGCATCGGGTGATTTTATCCTCTTGCTCAATAATGACACGGTACTCGAAAACGATGCCATCTCGATATGCCGCAACTTCCTGGACAGTCATCCGGAATGTGCAGTGGTTGCATCGAAAATCCTAAATTATGAGGATGACGGAATACAACATAATTGCCAGCGATTTCCCTCGGCCACGTACAACCTTATAGAATTATTCCGGTTGCAGAAACTCATGAGCGAAAAGAAGAAAGGCGAAGTTTTACTCGGCAGTTTTTTCAGCCATGATCATCCGGTTTATCCGGATTGGGTCTGGGGTACCTTCTTCATGTTTCGCAGGTCACTACTTAAACAATTTAAAAATGAACAACTGCCTGATGATTTTTTCATGTATTTTGAGGACATGCAATGGTGCCTCGAAATAAACCACATGGGATACAAGATCGGTTTTGAACCCGCTGCCGTGATCAGACACCGCAAAGGGGGAAGCGAAGGTAACAAGCCTTTGTTCATGAAAGAAAATGAAAAAAAATTCATGAAAATGCATTACCCCTTGTGGCAACGTATATTGATCGGTTTTACGCGTTTTCTTCTCAAATCAACTGTCAGATGACTACTTCCGTAATAATTCCGACATATAACGGAGAAAAGAAAATCACTGATACCCTGAAAGCGCTTGCAGTGCAGACGCTTTCTCCCTATGAAGTAGTGGTGGTCATTGACGGTTCCGTCGATAATACGGAAAAAATACTGAACACATTTGATCACGGCTTTGAAAGATTTCATATAGTCGTACAGGAAAATAAAGGCCGTGCGGCAGCGCGAAACACAGGAGTTAAAAACAGTCATGGAGAGTTGCTGATTTTCCTTGACGACGATGTTCTTCCGGATAAGGATGTACTATCAATGCACCACCATCACCATATTCATCATCCTGACACCATATTGGTCGGGAACATAACCGAGCAGCTTGAGATCGCCGATAGCGACTTCCGGCATTTCAAGAGTTATCTTAATAAAAAATGGAACGGCAAGCTGTCTGATACCAAATCGCAACTTAAAATTCCGTTTATCACCGCCGCCAATTTTTCAATCCGCAAAACTACATTTTCAAGCCTCGGGGGCTTTAATGAAAGTCTGACCGACGCAGAGGATTATGAATTGGCCGTCAGGGCATTTCATGAAAAAATACCTATTTTTTTTGATCCCGACATCATAGGGAGGCACAACGACCCGATAACCTGCAAGAAATACATCGTCCGCCAACGTCAGTACAGGCATGCACAAAAAAAAGTAGCTGAAATTCATGGAAATCCCATGACAACGAAAGAAGGCAATCTTTGGAAAAAGGCCTTTTTCAAGCTGTTTTCTTCCGGAAAATGGGTAAAACTCATTGACAGGAATCGCCTGACATGGCTTCCGAAAAAAATTCGCTATCGCATATACGACTGGGTAGTGACCGGCCTCGGCACCTATAATCCTCAGATCAAGCTGCCATGAAGAAAACAAGCGTTACCTATATCGTATCCGACATAGACAAGGCCCTGGCCTTCGAATGGGTTGCCGTGATGTTGCCTTCCGGCAATATCGACCTTGAATTCCTCATCCTGGGCCACAAACATACATACCTCGAAAAATTCCTCATTGCTCATGGCGTCAGAGTCAGGGCATTGACAATAAAGGGCAAGTCGTCATATCTGACCGGTTTTTTTAAACTTTGGCTTTATCTGTTGAAAACCCGCCCTGACGTGATTCACTGCCATTTGCGCAGGGCCGAGCTCATCGGCATGACAGCCGGATTTCTTGCCCGAATAAAATCACGCATTTATACACGGCATAGCTCCACCTACAATCATTTATATCATCCCAAAGGTGTTTTTGTCGACCGGATCATAAACAGGATGGCGACACGGATCGTGGCTATATCGCAAAATGTAAAATCCGTATTAACGGAGCTGGAAGGTGTGCGGGAAAGTAAAATTTGCCTGATTCGCCATGGGTTCGATCTTGAATTATTCAGTCATGTGCCGACTGACGCCATCAGCCATATGAAGAGAAAGTACGGATTGGAAGACAAATATCCCGTAATCGGCATCATCGGCCGGTACACCTGGTGGAAAGGATACCGGTACAGCATCCCTGCCCTGGCTGCCGTCATGAAAGAATACCCGAAAAGTCATGTGGTGCTGGCCAATGCCATCGGCAATCATGCTGATGAAATCCGGCAGTTGATCAGGGAAAACTTTTCACCTGACCGGTACACCGAAATAGAATTTGAAAATAATATCCCGGCTCTTTACCATACATTTGATGTATATGTACATGTCCCCATCGATCCTTCGGTTGAAGCTTTCGGTCAAACTTATGTAGAGGCATTGGCTTCGGGCGTACCGTCGGTCTTCACGCTCTCGGGGATCGCCAGGGAATTTATCAGGGATCGGTACAATGCACTCGTTGTGGATTTTAAGAATCCGGAGCAAATCGAGTCGGCAGTGTCGGAAATCCTGGGATCAGCCCCCTTGAGAAATAAACTGATAAAAAATGGCCAAAAATCCATAGAAATTTTCAGTCTTGATATTTTTATTGAAAAATTGACGGACCTGTATCAGAACATGCCATGCACCGACCGGTAGTTACCATCATCATCCCCGCATATAATGCAGCGCGTTTCATTGCCGAAGCGATCAACTCCGTCCTGAATCAGACTGTAAAGAATATCGAACTGATCATAGTTGACGACGGTTCCACGGATGGCCAGAATGCAATTATTGAAAAAATAATATCAGATGATAAGCGCGCCAGGCTGATCAGTCAGCGAAATTCGGGTGTCTCCGCAGCGCGGAACAAAGGAATCGAAATGTCACGCGGACAATACCTCGCCTTTCTCGACGCCGACGATGTCTGGCTGCCCGATAATCTCACCTTGAAAATCGAGAAATTTGCACAGCATGATTATGGCCTTGTCCATTCAAATGGTGAGGTGATCGACGAAAACGGCATTCCGACAGGAACAATACTTGAAGGCAGGGAAGGTTTTCTTTTGGATGATCTGCTCCTCTGGAACGGAACGCAGATCCCCGGCCCGAGTAGTATACTGGTAAAAAAAACAGTTATAGAAGAGACCGGTCTTTTTGACACCCGGCTATCGACCTCGGCTGATCAGGACTTTTTTATCAGGGTGTCCGCAAAATACGAGATCGGAAAAACAGACAATATCTCATGGCGTTACCGCATTCATAATAGTAATATGCACAAAAACATCAGCGCGATGGAACATGATGTTTTGCTGCTCTATGACAAAGCCGGAAACATGGGCCTGTTCAGAGATGAACGATTCAGGAAAAAATGCATTGCCAACATGTACATGATCCTGGCAAGGTCATGGGCGGGAGACGGCGGAAACTATTTGAGAGGAATCGGATTCTTGCTGCGCTCGGTAAAGACCCGGCCTGCACAGGTGATAAAACTGGTTCAAGAAAGTTTTGATAGATTTACAACGGTTTTCAGCCGATAACCTGAAATCACCAATCACACAACCCGACTAAAATGTTCAGCGGAAAATCAGGAACGACCCTGTTCAGATATATGAAAGCATTTGGCATGCTTAACGGTTTGGCCATGTTTGTCAAATGTGAGCTGCTGGAAAAGGAAAAGATATCGGTGCGGCAATATCCCTGCCCGCTTTTGCTGAGAAAGGGCACGACCGACTTAAAAGTATTCGTCGAAATCTTCATTTTCGGCGCTTATGATATTGATCCCGGTTTTACTCCTGAAGTCATTATAGATGCCGGAGCCAATATCGGTTTATCGGCTGTGCTGTTTGCAAATAAATACCCTGATGCAAAGATTATAGCCATTGAACCGGATTCAGGAAATTACCGGCAACTAATCCGAAATACTGAAAATTACAAAAATATCATTCCTGTTTTGGGAGGGATCTGGAACAGGAACACAAAACTGAATACCTCATCGGGGGCGGAATGGAGCGTGATGGTTAGCGATGCGGGTGTAGGAGGAGAAATTAACGGTTTTTCCATAGATGAACTCATGAAAAAGTATAATCTTGAAGAAATTGATATTTTGAAACTGGATATTGAGGGCAGTGAAGCGGTTGTATTTGAGTCGGGATATGAAACCTGGCTCCCGAAAGTCAGAATCCTGATCGTGGAGATACACGATTATCTCAATAAAAATGCTTCGAAAAATTTATATGCCGCAATATCGAAATACAATTTTACCTGCAAGGTAATGAACGGAATGTTCTTTTTTGAACGCTACTGACTATGTGTGGATTTTCAGGGTATATTGATTTTGACCGCCCGAGGTT
>WGED01000055.1 GCA_015492915.1 Cyclobacteriaceae bacterium | reverse complement strand
TGACGTAGTTTAAGCTCGGAATAGAAAGGTTATTGAGATTTTTGGGTTTATAGACTTTATTATGCGGAGCAACGTAGAGAAATTTGATAAGGAAGAGGAAATTTTAATGAATAAACCAAAAGAATACAGAAAAGCCGCATTATTTTTTAAATTAGCCAAAAACCCGATTTTACTGAATGCTTTTTAATAACACGATCGAAAATATAGGGCGGATCAGAAAGCTGGCCGAAGTACTTTTGAAATATGGCTTCGAAGATGTCATCGTAAATACAGGCCTTAAAAAGATACTCTCACCAAAGGGTAAGAGCAAGGTGCCGGCTGAGGAGTCACATTATTATGCACAGACGAGATGGGAGCGTATCAGACTGATTCTCGAGGAATTGGGTCCCACGTACATCAAGCTGGGACAGATGCTCAGTAACCGGCCCGATCTGGTGCCGGAACCGCTTATTGAAGAGCTGGAAAAATTACTCGATACCGTCCCGCCATTCAGCACCGAAATGGCCAAAGAGATCATTGAAAAGGAGCTTGGTAAGCCTGTCCGGGAAATATTTCTCTATTTTGATGAAAAACCCATAGGATCGGCCAGCATCGGGCAGGCACACAGAGCCAGGCTGATATCGGGTGATGACGTTGTAGTGAAGGTGCAGCGACCCAATGCCAGGAGGCAGATAATGGCTGATTTGTCATTGATCAGGGAATTTGTCAAGCTCACGGAAAATTATTTTGTGAAAGCGGGTATTATGAATCCCCTTGAAATCGTAGACACGCTTTCGAAGAGCCTGCAAAGCGAGCTGGATTATTATGCCGAGGCGCGAAACCTGGATCAGTTCAGGCACCTGTATCATGATTTTGAAACGCTTTATATACCTAAGACATACAGAGAGCTTTCAACTAAAAAAGTGCTGATTATCGAATTTATCAGCGGTTGCAGGGTGAGTGATATTCCGACGATAAAGTCCTGGGGCATCAGGCCAAAAGAAATTGCTGAAAAAGGGCTTAACATTTATCTAAAGCAGATTTTTGAAGTAGGGATTTTTCATGCAGATCCCCATCCGGGCAATATCCTGATAAAACCAAACGGAAAAATAGCCCTCATCGATTTCGGGATGGTGGGCAAGCTGATGCAGTCGCAAAAGTATGCTTTTGCCGGAATATTCATCAGTCTGGCCAAGGGTGATGCCAAGAGCATGGCCATCAATCTGCGCAGGCTGGCCATCGATCATGAGATCAACGATATGCGCGCCTTTGAGTACGATCTCAATGACATGATTCAGGATTTTATCGTATTAGGCGATGACGAGAGCGGGGTAGGGGATTTTACTGCCAGGCTGCAAAAGCTCGCCTATAAATACAAGCTTCAGATACCAGGTGTTATTTTCCTGGTTCTCAGAGCGTTGGCAATTCTTGAAAATACAGTTAAGACGCTTGATCCGGGTTTTGATGTGCTCGAAAATGTGAAGCCGTACAGCATCCGCCTTATCGCCGAGCAATACAGTGTTAAGAACATCACCAACGAGATTACAAATTCCTTCTCCCAGTTTTTCACCCTGTTTTATAACCTCCCCCTTGAACTGAGGGATATCGTAAAACAAATAAGAAGGGGTAGAATTGTATTGAACACCAATCAGGTGGGATACGAGAAATACCTCGTTCAACTCAATTTTATTGCCAACAGGCTGGTATTGGCCATCATAATCGGCGCGTTGGTCATTGCAGCGGCAATAAGCTACGGAAGCTCCGTCGGAGGTGAAGTGGCGGGGATATACGGCATACCATATTTCACCCTCTTTTTCCTGTTTATCGCCGGATTTTTAGGGATGATCATTTTTATCAATGATTATCTCGGCGGCCGGAAAAGGAATCAATAAAAAAAGACAAAATACTGTATCAGACCCGCGACACCGCCCAGCACGGCCCCGACGATGATCAATGTCGTTTCGTCTTCCTTAAATACCGGCCGTAAAAAGGCCTCAAACTCAACAGGGCTCAGATTGATCATTTTCTCGCGTAGAATTTCCTTGAGATTCAGGGCATTTTCCGCATAGCCGAATACATTACGGATATTCATGGGGAGTTCCTGCATAAAGCGGAAGCTGGCAATGTTGCGTATGTGAATAAACAACTGGCTACCCGTGGAGGTTTCCACCAACGACCGCAGCATACCCGCCGTCTCATTGATGATGTGTTCAATGCGTTTTTGTACGATCTTTTCGAGTTTTTTAGCCCCCGGCCCGCGGATGATGTATTCAAAAATATTTTCAATAGTAATGATCTTGGAGGCGACGATATTTGAGTATTCGGTAGAAACTTCGACCTGCCTTTTAATAAACATGCCTTGGATTACGAGTTTGCCGATTTTGATGGGATTCAGAGGTCTGAAAATGAGTTTCAACGCCAAATAATTGGTGAAATATCCCACCAGCAAACCAAAGACGGGGAGTATCCACCAATGAGGGTAATAATACCAGACCACCATCTGCACCAGGCCAAACAGGAAACCGAAATACAATCCTGATCTTTTTATAAAAACGAATTCATTTTCACCACATTTTAAAAACATCTGATTGAGTAGCTCTTTATTCTGTGTCAGCGAGCTAACGGCCAGGTATTTAAGGTCGAGCATGTCGGCGATGTTGGTTTTTACTTCCTTCATCATTTCCTCCACAAGGTATGGAAGATTTTCACTGACCCTGTGATATATCTTTTCTTTCATGTGTTGCGGTGTGCGGGCCCATACTTTTGCCAGTTTGGCATCCATCACTTCATCAATGATCTGCCGTGAAAGCTGATCTACAGCGGGCCCCATTTCTTCGGCGATCCTGCCCGCTTCTATCTTTGAGAATTCCGTGCCGATGTCCAGCAATTTTGTTGTCCAGAGTTCGACAGCCGTATCGGCCATCTTTCGGGCTTTGGA
>WGED01000054.1 GCA_015492915.1 Cyclobacteriaceae bacterium | reverse complement strand
GGTTAATTATTATGTAGGACAGATGATCCTGGCCAAAATGTACCTGAATGCAGAGGCATGGATCGGTCAGGCCATGTGGGATGAAGCCATCACTGCGCTGGATATTATCATCAATGACGGTAAGTATTCTCTGGAGCCCAACTACTTTACCAATTTCAATGAAAACTCTGAGGTCTCCAAAGAATTCATCTTTGCTTTGCCTTATGATGAAGTGTTCTACGGTGGTTTTAACCTGAACATGAGAACACTGCACTATGGCAGTCAGGATACCTACAATCTGACATCCCAGCCATGGAACGGATTCTGCAGCCTGGAAGAGTTTTACAACTCTTACGACGACGATGATCTCAGAAAAGGAAAGCCCGGAACTGTTGACGCGCCATATACAGGCCGGGGAAATTTCCTTGTCGGTTATCAGTTTAAGTCTAATGGTGAGCCCGTAATTGATAACGGAGCGGAATCCAATGATCCTGACGGACCGCATTTGAATTTCACACCGCAGATCAATGAACTCGGGCCACAGGCACTCAGGCAGGCAGGCGCCAGGATCGGCAAATGGGAATTTGCCTTAGGCTCAACTCCCAACATGAGTAACGACTATGGCGTATTCAGATATGCTGATGTACTCCTGATGAAAGCAGAAGCATTGTGGCGAAAGTCAGGCAATGCCACCGATGCCGAAGCGCTTGCGCTCGTAAATCTGGTGCGATCAACCCATGGAGGTCCGGCTATCGGCCTCATCACTTCACTCGACGGACCTGTAAGTTTCGCACCTGAATTAGGAGTGATCCCAGGCGGTGAACTGCTGAATGAAAGAGGCCGTGAAATGGCTTTTGAAAGTTCAAGAAGGCAGGATCTGATCCGTTGGGGATTGTTTGACAATGTTGACAAATGGGCTCCTCCCGTCAACAACCCTGGTGATGTAATCGGAACCGGCGATTATCTGGAGCTATACCCGATACCGAGAGGTCAACTGGATGCTAACAAAAATCTTGTTCAGAATCCCGGTTATTCCGGTGGCGGAGGAGGTTGATAACCTAAAAATGAAGAATGTTAATTGTTGAAAAGAAAGCAAGTGACTCTGTGGTCACTTGCTTTCTTGCTTTAGGCTTGCTAAGTTTTGGCGACTAAAACCAATCTCCTATTTATCGATCATATCAGGATAAAAATTTTCGTGAACACTTTAAAGAGAGGAAATTACCGGGCTTTTTTTTATTTTATGATTTTCCTTTTTGCGATATCATCGTGCGGATCTGAAAAGGAGAATTTAAAGCAAAATAAGCTGTTTACGCTTCTCGATACCCGAGAAACCGGCATTCATTTCATAAATCGATTACATCAGACCGAAGATTTCAATGTATATCTGTATCGCAATTTCTACAACGGCGCGGGGGTTGGAGTAGGTGACTTTAATAACGACGGGCTTACCGACGTCTATTTTTGCGGCAATCAGGTCGACAATCAACTTTATATTAACAAAGGTAATTTTCAATTTGAAGAGATCGCAGAGAAAGCAGGCGTCAATTGTCCGGATGTATGGTCAACAGGCGTAAGTATTGTGGATATCAATGGTGACGGATTTCAGGATATTTATGTTTGCAAATCAGGCAATCCCGAAGGAGAAAACCGGCACAATGAACTATTTATCAATAACGGTGATCTGACATTTACGGAGAAGGCCATGGAATATGGCATAGCAGATAAAGGGCTCTCTTCCCATGCGGCATTCTTTGATTTTGACAAAGACGGTGACCTGGATTGCTATTTGCTCAATAATTCCTTCCGGTCCATTGACAATTACCAACTCGTTAAAGACCAACGGAAGGAGAGAGACCCTGAAGGCGGAAATAAACTGTACAGGAACGACGGGGGGCATTTTACGGATGTGAGTGAAGAAGCAGGTATTTACGGCAGCATTATCGGGTTTGGCCTGGGTGTCACAGTCGGTGATGTGAATAAAGACGGTTGGCAGGATATTTATGTTTCCAATGACTTTTTTGAAAAAGACTATCTCTATATAAATCAGAAAGACGGCACATTCCGGGAATGCCTCGAAGAGCAGATTCGCGAAATCAGCATGGGGTCCATGGGCGCCGACATGGCCGATATCAACAACGACGGATATCCCGAAATATATGTCACGGAAATGCTGCCCGCTACGTATGACAGGATGAAAACCAAAGCCGTTTTTGCATCATGGGGCGAGTATCAGTTCAGTCTGCAGCAGGGCTACTACCATCAATTTGCGCGCAACACGCTACAGTTGAACAATCGCAATAACACATTCAGTGAAATCGGCCGGTATGCCGGGGTCTATGCCAGTGACTGGAGCTGGGGCGCCCTCATTGCAGATCTGGATAACGATGGCTTTAAAGATATTTTTGTTGCCAACGGCATTTTCAGGGATTTGCTCGATCAGGATTACCTGAATTTCTATTCCAACCCTCAGAATGTCCGCGAGGTTATTTCCGGAAAAGATGGAGGCATTCTAGACCTGATCGAAAAAATGCCTTCCGTTAAAATACCGAATTGTGCTTTTGCCAACAACGGCGACCTCACATTCATTGATAAAGCAAAGCTTTGGGGCCTCGATATTCCGAGCCACTCCAATGGTGCGGCCTATAGCGACCTTGACAATGACGGCGATCTGGACCTGATCGTCAACAATGTTAATATGCCGGCCTTTGTCTATGAAAACCATTCGGACATGGAAAACAGGCATTTTCTCATAGCCGATCTTACAGGCACGGGCATGAATTCAGAAGCCATCGGTGCACAGGTATATCTCTATGCCGGCAACCGGATCTTTTACCAGGAAAAAATGCCCATGCGGGGCTTTATGTCCGCGGTGGAGCGAAGGCTGCATTTCGGACTGGGTGGCGTCGATCATATTGATTCCCTTCGCGTGATCTGGCCAGATTTCAGAATGACAATACTAAAAGATATTGCTGCCAACCAAACGCTGACCCTCCGCCAGGAGGGCGCCACGAAAACGTATGAAAAATCACTTGTTTCTCATGAGTCGATTTTAATGAATGTCACAGCGGACTCAATCCTCTCATTCCGTCATAAGGAAAACGACTTTGTGGATTTTGAACGGGACAAGCTTTTGTTACAATCCCGGTCTTCGGAAGGACCGAAAACGGCCATTGCCGACGTGAATGGTGACGGTCTGGAAGATGTATATATCTGCGGGGCCAGAGACCAGTCCGGTGTTTTGATGATTCAGTCGGATCGGGGATTCAAAAAAACTTTTTGCCCGACCATGAGAAAAATACCTTTTCCGAAGAAACCGATTGCCTGTTTTTCGACGCCGATGGAGACGGCGACCAGGATCTTTATATTGCTTGCGGAGGCTATGAGTTGCCCGGCAGCAGCACCGGTCTTATCGACAGACTTTACTTCAATGACGGCCATGGGAATTTTACGAATTCGGGCCAGATACTCCCCTCTTACCTTTTTCAGAGCACTTCATGTGTCAGATCTGCAGATTTCGATGATGACGGTGATAGCGACCTTTTTGTCGGCGTGAGGTTCAAGCCATTTTTTTACGGTATGAATGTGAGCAGCTTTTTACTTGAAAATGACGGCCATGGGAATTTCACGAATATTACTCCTGTAAAAGCTGAAGGACTCACAGACATCGGGTTGGTAACGGATGCTGCATGGGTTGATGTTGATGGCGACAAAGACAAGGATCTGGTGGTTTGTGGCGAGTGGATGCCCATTGAGATATTTGTCAATGAAAACGGCGTTTTGAAAAAAAATACCGAAAAAGCCGGCACGGGAGGCGCCAATGGCTGGTGGCATACGCTGAAACCCGTTGACATTGATAACGACGGCGACATGGATTTACTGGCGGGTAACCATGGTCTGAATTCGATAATCAAAGCTTCTCCCGAAAGGCCGGTGAGGCTCTACATTAATGACTTTGACCTTAACGGAAGCATCGAACAAATCCTCTGTGCTTATCACGACAGCATTTCCTATCCCATGATATTGAGGCACGATCTGGTCGCTCAAATCCCCTCACTCGCAAGCAAATATCCGACGTACGATGCTTTTAAGGATCAACGCATCGAAGATATTTTTCCTGCAGAAATATTACAAAAATCCATTATTAAAGAAGCTTTCCATTTTGAAAGCGCCCTTTTTGTGAATGACGGCAATGGCAATTTTCAGATGATCCCTTTGCCAAAAGAAATTCAATTCTCTCCTGTTTTTGCAATACATGCCGAAGATCTGAATGGTGACAACATCCCCGAGATTTTCACCGGTGGCAATCAATCAAGAGTAAAACCGGAGATCGGCCCCTATCTTTCCGGTTATGGGGCCATGCTCACACTGGGCGGAAAAGGTGAACTGGAGTTTATACCCGGTGTTCGTTCAGGTTTCAGCATAACAGGTGAAATAAGAGACATCAAATCCGTTAAATACAGAAATATAAACCTTATTTTAGTAGCGAAAAACAACGACTTCGTTGAGATATTCAAGGCAGTAAGGGCAGTTAAATAATTTAGTGGGAATCCATGAAAAATTAATGATTATGAGAACGATACACATTTTGATGGCAGGGATGCTTTTGCTGACAATTTTCACACAATGCAGTGAAAAAGCCCGGTACGAGAGAATGGTAAGGGAAGGCCTGGAGAGTGGTGAGCGGCACGATACACTCTTTCTCGGACTTTCTCTTGGAATGAGAAGCAAGGAATTTTATGCCAAATGCTGGGAGATGAACAAACAGGGGCTGATCAGACAGGGTACCGGCAACAGGAGCGTTTACTATGAAATGAAAGATGAACTGAAAGCGCCTGTCGACGTCAATTTCTATCCGAACTTTTATAATGACAGTATATTCGAAATGCCGGTCACTTTTAAATATCAGGCCTGGGCGCCATGGAACAAACAGTATTCGGGTGACACGCTGCAGGTAGAACTCGTGAAGTTGTTTGAGAAATGGTACGGCGGGGGCTTTATGAAGGTTCACCATGATATCAAAGGCGATGCTTACGTGAAAATTGACGGTAACAGAAGGATAAGTATATTTCGCGATCCCGGCCAGGATGGCACAGTATGGGCCGTTTATACCGACATGCTCACTGAGCGAAGAGTAAAGAAGAAGGGGAAAAAAGAAGGGGTTAAAAAAGAGCAAAACAGCAATTCGTAGTGCAACCGGGCAGACTCCTCACATATACCTTACTGTTGTTTTTCCTACTGTCTGGCTGTTCTCAGAAAGAGGAAAAGAAGGATACGTTATTTACGTTGCTTGATAACAACAGCACGGGGGTTGACTTTGTGAATGAGCTCGATTTTAAAGGCAAATTCAATATTTATACCTATCGCAATTTTTATAATGGCGGCGGTGTGGGGCTCGCCGACATCAACAATGACGGCCTGTTGGATATGTATTTTATTTCCAACATGCATAAAAACAGGCTCTACCTCAACAAAGGTAATTTTGAATTTGAAGATATCACGGAAAAAAGCGGTGCAGGCGGCACAAGAGGCTGGTCAACGGGCGTCAGTATGGCCGATGTGAATGGCGACGGCCTGATCGATATTTATGTGTGCAACTCAGGCGATATAGAGGGTGACGACAGGCGAAACGAGCTATTTATCAATAACGGCGACCTCACCTTTACCGAGATGGCAGCCGACTTCGGTCTCGATGATCCCGGACTGTCAATACACGCAGCTTTTTTTGATTATGACAAAGACAATGACCTCGACCTGTATCTTGCCAATAATTCGTACAAAGCCATAGGCAGCTTTGACCTGAGTAAGAATCTGAGAAATACCCGTGACAGTCTGGGGGGAGACCGACTGTTCAGAAATGACGGAGGCAAATTCACGGATGTAAGCATCGAAGCAGGGATATACGGCAGTGTAATAGGTTTTGCTCTCGGGGTGACGGTCGGAGACGTCGACCTGGACGGCTGGCAGGACATCTACATCTCCAATGATTTCTTTGAGCGTGACTACCTCTACATCAACCAGCATGACGGGACTTTCAAAGAATGCCTCACCGATCAGATTCGCTCGACCAGCGCAGCATCAATGGGCGCCGATATCGGCGATATCAATAATGATCTTTATCCCGAACTGTTCGTCACCGATATGCTGCCCCGTTCTGATGCCAGAATGAAAACCGTGACAACTTTCGACAATTGGGACAGCTACAGCGAAAATGTAAAATACGGCTATTTTCACCAGTTTACCCGCAATGTGTTGCAACTAAATAACGGTGACGGCACCTTCAGCGAGATCGGAAGGATGGCCGGCGTCAATTCGACGGACTGGAGCTGGGGCGCCCTGATATTCGATATGGACAACGACGGCAGAAAAGATCTTTTTGTGGCCAACGGTATCTTCCAGGATCTGACAGATCAGGACTACCTCCAGTATTTCTCCAACAGGGAGGTAGTCAAGACGATAGTAACGGGCAGGGATGTGGATTACAAAAAGCTCATTTCCGCCATTCCTTCCATGAGGATATCGAATTTTGCTTTTAAAAATATTAACACTTACCACTTCGAGAATAAGGCAGAGGAATGGGGCCTGGCTACGCCCAGCTTTTCGAACGGATCAGCCTACGGTGATCTGGATAACGATGGCGACTATGATCTGGTGGTCAATAATGTAAACATGCCATGCTTTGTGTACAGGAATAATAACCGTCAACTCAATCCTGGCAGGACATTCATCAGGGTAAAACTGCACGGTATCGGAGAAAACACACATGCCATCGGCGCCAAAGTGATCGCCAAAGTTAAAGGACAAACGTACGCCGTTGAACAGATGCCGATCCGGGGCTATCAATCCACTATCGGCCACGATATCGCCCTTGGCCTCGGCAATGCCGCCGTCATCGATTCACTGATTGTCACCTGGCCCGACGGCCGCATGACATTAAAGCAAAATTTGCCTGTAAACCAGACCGTGGAGCTTTACAACCAAGATGCCGGTGACCCCTTTCCCTTCTTTAAGACCTATGAAAAATCATCGATTTTTCATGATGTTTCCGATGAGGTGGGCATTCCCTTCAGGCACGTGGAGAATGAGTTTATCGACTTCAGGCGTTACAGATTGATTTTTCACATGATCACCACCGAAGGCCCGAAGATATGCACCGGCGACGTGAACGGCGACGGGCTGGAGGACTTCTTCATTGGCAATGCCAAAGACAGTCCTGCTGCACTGATGATCCAGACGACGAATGGAAATTTTCATAAATCGAATGAAAAACTTTTCGAAAAAGATGCCTTGAGTGAAAATACAGATGCACAATTCTTTGATGCCGATGGAGACGGCGACCTCGACCTGTACGTGGCGAGCGGCAGCATCGAATTACCAAACAGCTCTTCGGGACTGATCGACCGCCTTTATTTTAACGATGGCAAGGGGCATTTCACAAAATCGGATCAGATCCTTCCGTCTTTTCAGTTTGAGAGCACATCCTGCGTGCGTCCTTACGATTACGACAAGGATGGCGACCTCGATCTGTTTGTAGGCATCAGGGCACGGCCTTTTCTGTACGGCGTACCGGTAAACGGCTATATTCTCAACAACGACGGCAAGGGGCGGTTTACTGATGTGACGTCAAAAATTGCCCCTGATCTCATAGAGATCGGCATGATCACAGACGCCGCCTGGGCTGATGTTGACCATGACGGTGACGGTGACCTCATCATCACCGGCGAGTGGATGCCGCTGACCATCATCATCAACGACAATGGGAAATTCATCAATAAAACAAAAGAGGCAGGACTCGAAAAGACAGACGGCTGGTGGCATTCGCTGTATGTCGATGACCTGGACGGGGATGGCGATATTGATTTTATTGCCGGAAATCATGGACTGAATACCGTTTTCAGGGCTTCTGAGGAAGAGCCCGTGCAAATGTATGTGAATGACTTTGACCTGAACGGCTCGGTGGAGCATCTGATCAGCGTGTATAAGGATGGCATCTCCTACCCGCTCGTGCTCAAGCATGACCTGGTGGCGCAACTCCCGGGCCTTGGTGCTAAATATGATAATTATAAAAAATTCCGAAATCAGACCATCGACAGCATCTTCACACCCCAACAGCTCGAAAATGCCCTTGTTCTCAATGCCTATCACATGGAGACCTCTGTCGTGATCAATAACGGAAATGGCACTTTTTCCATAAAAGCCCTGCCCCCCGAAGCGCAGCTTAGTCCTGTATTTGCTATCTATGCGGAGGATCTTGATCATGATGGGAAAAAGGACATTTTACTCGCCGGAAACCTGTACAGGGTCAAGCCTGAAATCGGAAGGTACGATGCCAGCTACGGCACTTTTCTGAAGGCGCTCGGTGGTTTTGAATATAAGGCCCTGCCTGCCAAGGAAACTGGTTTTCGGGTTGACGGCGAAGCGCGGGATATGAAAATATTCAATCTTCATGGCCGCCGCCTGTTGATGATCGCGAGAAACGATGACAGGGTGCAGGTATTTGAGTTACAGAATATTTCAAGCCATGAATAACACTCCTCAAAAACCCGATTTACAAATTCCATAGGGGTGGTATTTATAGCCATATTGGACTAAGTGAGATGTGTTGAAAGGCCGAATAATGACAAAACGCAATACGCTGCAATTCAAAGTGATATACTGATTACCAGATATAAAAATACCGGAAATGTCATGTCATTTATTGATCCGGGCAATAAAATGCCTTAATCGTTACCATGAAATACACTCTGTTTCATAAAGCAACTCTATTTTTACTATCTTCAACAGCGCAATACGATTTTCCTTATGAAAAGTAAGCTCTGGATGTTGGCGTTCATTATTATCTTTTTTTCATGCTACCGCCATGAAAAGCCCGCCACCCTGTTCACCCTGCTCAACCCTTCAAAAACCAGGGTTGATTTCTCCAACAACCTCACCGACACCGAAGCATTCAACATCGTAGAATACCTCAATTACTACAACGGCGCGGGCATTGCGGCAGGCGATATCAACAACGACGGGCTGGTCGATCTTTACTTTTGCAGCAACCAGGAGGATAACAAGCTCTATCTCAACAAAGGGAATTTCAGATTCAAAGATATTACCGAAAAGGCAGGCGTACAGTGCCCTGGCGGATGGAAAACAGGCGTAACGATGGCCGATGTGAATGGCGATGGTTTGCTCGATATCTATGTCTGCCAGGTAGGGGATTACAAGACTATCCAGGGAGAAAATCACCTTTACATCAACAACGGCGATCTAACCTTCACGGACAAAACCGGGGAATACGGCCTTCAATTCAAAGGCTTTTCAACTCACAGCCTCTTTTTTGACTATGATAATGACGGTGATCTCGATATGTTCCTGCTCAATCATGCCATCCACACGCCGGGGTCTTACGGGCCGGCGGCCATTGTGCGCTACACACGCGACGCCAGAACCGGCGACAGGCTGTACAAACAAATTGAGCGGAATAGCAAGCCTTACTTTGTAAATGTGACGGAGATGGCGGGGATATTCAGCAGCCGCATCGGTTATGGACTGGGTGTGGTAGCCGGCGATGTGAACAATGACGGATTCACTGACCTTTACATCAACAACGACTTTCATGAAAATGACTACCTGTATATCAATAATGGGAACGGAACCTTTACCGAAAAGGTGCGACTGGCGATGGGTCATACGAGTAAGTCATCGATGGGCAACGCGATGGCAGATTTCAACAACGACGGGCTAATTGATATTTTCTCGCTCGATATGCTTCCGGAAGATGAGAGCATCCTGAAAAAGTCCGCGAGCGAGGAATCGATGGAGGTGCATGATATGAAAACACGTTTCGGCTATTTTCATCAGTATTCGAGGAACAACCTGCAACTGAACCGCGGCAGGGAGTTGTTCAGCGAGATAGCCCTTTATGCAGGCGTTTACGCTACGGATTGGAGCTGGGCATCTCTTTTTTTTGATGCTGACAATGACGGACTTAAAGACCTCTTCATCACCAATGGCATACCTCGCAGACCCAATGACCTCGATTACATCAAATTCGTCGAAGATAACCGCGACGCCATCAACAGTACAGGCCCTGACCGCATCGATGACCTGACTTTGATCAGCAAAATGCCCGAAGAACGGATCGCCAATTACGCCTACTTCAACAATGGCGATCTGACATTCACTAACAAGGCTTCGGAATGGGGTCTGGATCAGAAAGGATGGTCGAATACCTGTGCTTATGCTGATCTGGACAACGACGGCGACCTTGATCTGGTGGTGAGCAATCTAAACGAACCCGCCTTCATCTACCGGAATAATTCGGAATCATTGACCAATAATCATTTTATCAGAATTAAACTGCAGGGGCCTCCGAAGAACCGGTACGGCGTAGGCGCCAGGGTTGAGTTACACATCGAAGGAAAGCTGCAGTTACAGGAAAATATCCCCGTCCAGGGGGCGATATCGAGTATGGATCCCGTGATGGTATTCGGCCTCGGGGAATCGGCCATTATCGACAGCCTGACGGTACGCTGGCCGGGAGGCAGTGAACAAATTTTGACAAATGTGCAGGCAGACCAGACGCTGACCCTCGATATAAAGAATGCGAAAAAATCATCCATTTTTCATGATAATAAATCCACTGATCATCAACTATTTATGGATGTGACTGACAGTGTGGGAGCCACCTTTGTTCACCGTGAGATCAAGACAAATGAATTCAATGTACTACCCTTGCTGCCGCACACACAATCCGCCACAGGCCCGAAAATTGCCAAAGGCGATGTGAACGGAGACGGACTCGAGGATTTGTATGTTTGCGGTGGCGCCGGCCAGGCCGGAGTATTGTTCATTCAGCAAAAAAATGGCCATTTTTTCATGAAAAATCAGCAATTATTTACTTTTCAGGCAGCCGGGGAGGAAACGGATGCCCTGTTCTTTGATGCTGACGGCGATCATGATCTTGATCTCTATGTCGCCCGGGGGCATCCTGCACATATTTCAAAGCCAGCACTTTTAAGCGACCTCTTATATTTCAATGATGGAAAAGGCAATTTTTCCTTGCGACCCGGGGACCTGCCTGAGGCAGCCCTGATCTCATCCTGCATGGCCGTAGCTGATATTGACAATGACGGCGATCTGGACCTTTTTGTCGGTAGCAAACCCGATTTGCTTAATTATGGAAATTCCTCCATTAATCGTCTGTTACAAAATAACGGGGATGGGATATTCAAAGATATCACCGAAACCATAGGGCAAACGTTCAGGATGGCAGGAATGGTTAATGACGCCGTGTGGTGCGATATCGATGAGGACAACCTTCCGGATTTGGTCCTCGTGGGAGAATGGATGCCTGTTTCCATATTTCTGAATAAAAAAGACCATTTTGAAGAGATTACAGAAAAAACAGGCCTCGCGAAATCAAACGGTTGGTGGAATGTCATCATTGCGCGCGATCTGGACGGCGACGGTGATACGGATTTCGTGGCGGGCAACCTCGGGCAAAACGCCAAAATAAAAGCGGGAGCGGAAATGCCTGCTACTCTGTACGCCCGCGATTTTGACGGCAATGGCATCACTGATCCGGTTATATGCTATTACAAAAATGGTCTCAGCGTCCCCTTTTCCACCCTTGATGACCTGGTCGCCCAAATCCCTTCCATAAAAAATAAATTTCCAACTTATGCTTCCTATGCCGAAATTCGGAGCATCGGGGATATCTTCACCCCTGCACAGCTCGAAGGTGCTACGGTGTGCCAGGCCTGGGAGTTGCGCTCGTGCATCATTGAAAACCTCGGTAACGGCACGTTCCGCCTCCTGCCGCTACCTGCGGAAGTGCAACTTTTTCCCGTCTTTTCTATCCTGGCCGATGACCTCGACGGCGATGAGGTGACAGACATTCTGCTGGGAGGCAACCTCTATCGTGCAGGCATGGAATACGGACGCTACGATGCGGGTTATGGCCTGTTTCTCAAAGGAAAAGGTGATCTGCATTTTATTCCCCAAACCATTGATCAGTGCGGGTTGGTAATTAAGGGACAGGTTCGCGACATTGAAAAAGTGAAAACAGGAAACGGGAATTTACTCTTTATCGGAAAGAACAACGAACGGTGGCAGGTGATGCTTTTATATCCCCGAAACCTCAGCAATTAGTCTGTTTATTCAACCCAACAGCAGTATCCCCCAAGCCAGCAGCACCAGGCCACCAACAAATAGCCAGGCAAATAAAAATCCGAGCAGATCTTCCCTGTACCTTTGCGGGAAACCTTTCCAGCGCTCTCTGGTAAACCACGAAGGCAGATCGAGCAAAAGCAGGTCGTGCCCCATTTCGGCAGCCATGGGTTTTTGCCCGTTTTTCATCCTGTCTTCATCAGACAGCCGGAGCATATTGTCAAAAAACCGGTCTGTCTTTTCTTTCGATTCCGGTTTTGTCATGAGGCTTACCGCCGTCAGCATCACGAACCCCAGCAACATAGCCCATCCGAAAGGTTCGGGCCGCCATTTGTAAACGATCTCAAGCGTGCCCGAATGGGCATAATTGAGATAGTAATACAGGATGAACGATGAAAGGACGGCAGCGATAGCCCCGTACCTGTTGGCGCGTTTCCAGACGATGCCGCCGAATATCATGATGCCCATGAAGGCTGCTATCGTCTCAATGAAGAGAAAAGCATGCAGCACACTGTCGATGTAAAGGGCGAACAACACCCCGAGCAGCGTGAGGACAAGGCTCGAGACGCGCCCCATCCACAGCAGTTCCTTGTCCGCAGGCTTCTTTTTGATATAACCCTTATAAATATTCTGTGTAAATAGAGCCCCCGTATTCACCATGAAGTTGGACGCCGAAGACATGTTGGCCGCGAGTATCGAGGCGACCATCAATCCCGTCAGGCCCGGAAACAACAGTTCGCGCGTGGCATAGCCGAAAGCCATCTCAGGGTCGTGCAGGTCCTGCCCGTTGTGAATGATCAGGGCAGCCACTATCAATCCGGTGAAAGCCCAGCCAATGGTGACGGCGCGTTTCACGAAAGAGCCATAGGTCTGGCCGATGCGCCCGTCGCGTTCGGTGCGGCCCGTGGCACACATCGAAACCATGTGCGGCTGGGCCGTGATGCCGATGACGCCGTTGAGCGCCAGCATGGCTATAGTAAACGCCCCGATCCCGATCTCCGGACTGAAAAGGTTGAAGAAATTTTCGGGCAATGTCTCACGCATTCCCGATATTCCCCCCACTTCGCCCAGACCGAGCGGTATCAGCATGATGGAGAGGGCAATGATCATGAAACCCTGAATGAATGTGGCATAGGCAGAGGATACCAGCCCGCCGAAGAAGCTGTAAACGATAAAAGCGATGGTCATGGCATACACGACGCCGTCGGTTGAGATCATGTTGCTGGTGGCCACGGATATCACTTTTCCCGCCCCTTTTAGCATGGCTCCCTGCGCGAATATGAAAAAAAGGATCGCGAATATCGAATAGAACAAGGCCATCAGGCTACCGTAACGGTCTTCCACGATCTCTCCCACCGTGGTACGCTCACTCCTGCGGTACCAGGGAGCTATCAGCCAGTAAAACGGTGTGATGACCATATTTTTCCATTGATACCAGATGGAAGCAAACCCCATCTGAAAACTGGCTCCCGTCTGGGCTACAAAATTCTCCGAATGGGTGCCCGCGCCGAACCCCTGGGCGATCATGATCCACTTGTTGAATGACCTGTTGCCGCGAAAAAATCCGTCACTGCTCTTCACCCGGCGGGTCAGCCAAAGGCCGTAACCCGTGATCCCGATAAAATATGCGACAACGACCAATGTATCGAGCCAGTTGAAACCATTTTCCATATTCCGTAAAATTGATGATAAATGATGAATAGCGCTGAGTGTTAAAGATAAAAGTCATTTCCACAAAATTCTGATTTTACACAAAAGATTTTTTCCGATCCGGGTCTGAAGGAGGAATTTTATAAAAATTAACATTTAGGAAGTGCTGAATATCGCATGGTTCCTTTTTAACCCAAAATTCTCACCAGGATTTCGTTATGAGAGGTTAAAGTACAACTTGTCCCGCCAGGGCGGGAAGAAAATCAGCACGTTTGATGAGGAGACATAATGCACTTTTATGGTGACGAATCAAACGTGAACGAAGTGTCTGATTTTAAAGTAATTTAAGCTCGGAATAGAAAGGTTATTGAGAATTTTGGGTTTAACCGGAATGCCTGTCCGGGGCCGTGTCATGAATCCCCCTGGAAAAATCATCATTTTCTCATAAGCAAGCCCTCCAATTTCCTAACTTTATCAACAGGGATAATTCTTCACCATTATGAAAAAATCGCCTGAAATCCATAGTTTAAATCTCTCCTATTTGCATGGCAGTGCCCTGACCGACCCCATCCTACTGAGCATTATTTTCATCATTTTTTCTTGGTTCCCGGCATCTGCCCAAAAAAGTGACTGGCGCAATGTGCGGAACGGCCTGCCCATCTACACCAACGGATATTGCGATCAGCCTTATGTTGTGGTGATGGACGACGGCACGTGGCTGTGTGTTTTTACCACCAACGAAGGGAAAGAAGGAACAGGCGGCCAGCACATTGTGAGTTGCACAAGCGACGACCAGGGAAAAACATGGTCAACGCCGGTAAGGATCGAAGCGCCCGGCGATGAGTCCGCATCATGGGCCATGCCGTATCTCACGGATTACGGTCGCGTGTATGTGTTTTATGTGTACAACGGCGACAAGATCCATGAACTCAACGGCCGCAGCAACATCAGGGAAGACATGCTGGGGTGGTACTGTTATAAATACTCTGATGACAAGGGCGGCACCTGGTCGCGCCGCTACTGGCTCCCCGTCCGGAAGACGGCGGTGGATTTTGGCAATGACTGGAACGGCGCCGTACAAATAATGTGGGGTGTGGGCAAACCGGTCGGCGTGAAAAAAGGGATGATGTTTGCTTTTACAAAAATCGGGAAATACATGCTCGACGACAGTGAAGGGTGGTTTTTTTACAGCAAAAACATCAACCGCCAAAAAGACCCCGCCAAACTGAAATGGCAGGTGCTGCCCAAAAGCATGCATGGCATAAAAAACGAAGCCCTCGGCCCGGTTAACGCAGAGCAGAATATTGTCCGGATGAATGACGGAAGCATTTATTGCATGTACAGGACTATCTCGGGACATCCCGCGGAAGCATATTCGCGCAACCACGGAAAGTCATGGACTTTGCCCCAAATTCCTGAATATGCGAACGGGGAAAAGATCAAAAACCCAAGGGCATGCCCGCGAATCTGGAAATGCAAAAACGGCAAATATTTGTTTTGGCACCATAATCACGGTGGTTGGGATTTCACAGGCAGAAACCCCGCATGGATCAGCGGGGGCATTGAAAAAGACGGAGAAATCATGTGGGGCCAGCCGGAGATTTTGTTTTATGATGAGAACCCAAATGTGCGAATGAGCTACCCCGACCTTATCGAACAGGGGGGCAAATACTGGATAACCGAAACCGATAAGGAGCACGCACGATGTCATGAAGTTCCGGCGGATTTTCTGGAAATGCTGTGGTCGCAGCTTGACCGAAAAGTCAAGGCCACAGCAGGTCTGTTTGTGAATTGGCTCGAAAAGGACCTGAAGCCCGGGCAGGCCCTTTCACTTCCCGATCATGAAAAATCACCGTTTTTTCATGGTTTCACTTTTGACATGCAGGTACAACTCGGCGACCTGGCACAGGATCAGTTGCTGTTCACCGCCAGAGGCGACAATGATAACTTTATTGAAATGAGAACCGGCCGCTACGGTTCGGTCGAGATCGTTCTAAAAGACGGGGCGCATACCGATCGTTGGCAATCTGACCCGGGCCTGCTTCACCCATTCGGCACACACGGCGTCGCGGTGATTGTTGACAATGGCCCGAAAATCATACAATTTGTCATTGACGGCAATGTCTGCACCGGCGGGAATTTCCGTCAGTTCGGCTGGGGACGCTACAAATCGGAACTGAAGAATTTTAACATCAAAGAGATCAGGACCGGAAAATTGCTGAAAGGGCAACTGAGACCGGAAGGCAGACTTATTTCACTGAGCATTTACAACAGGCCCCTGCTGAATACGGAAGTGATCGGAAATCATCGTTTTCTCATGCATGGAGATCATT
>WGED01000053.1 GCA_015492915.1 Cyclobacteriaceae bacterium | reverse complement strand
GCCTAAATATACATTTTTTTGTTATTATTTCAATACGGGAAGATTTTCATGAGCTCTTCTATCTTAAGAAATAACTTTAGGAACACCATTCCGGGCGGCTGCGCATTTCACCGGGCTCATAATCCATGAAATTTCATTGATTTCCTTTTTGAAATTTTAATTTTGATTAAATTCATGGCTTGAAGAAGGGTCTCATTTGAAAAATAAACACCCGAAAGATAAAACATCCAAAGTGCGGTAATTGACCGTGCCATCAGATGAGCCCGTAATCAGTTCGGCTTATAAAATATTAGGGATTGATCATTGATCGATCTGAATTTGCCGTACAAATAGGTACGGATTATATCTGTATGACAGGATAGTATTGCCCTGTTTCGGCAATGCGGGTACTTGTGTTGTGAGATATTAAAACTCATTATAATATGAAAAACTACGATGAAAAATTCTCTTCCATCACTGTGTTGGGTGCTGCAGGTAAAATGGGTAGTGGCATTTTACTGTGTCTGTTGGAATATTTTGCCAGACGGTTTTTGTCAGAGAATAAACTCAGTATCAGACCGGCAATACTTGCTGTTGACCTGTCAGATGAAGTATTGAGGGGGCTCATTTCATTTTTACGTGCTCACCTGACCAAATTTGCCGAAAGAAACATCGTCAGACTGCGAGCTGCCTATACCGATAACGAAGAACTGGTAGAAAATAGCGAGCATATCGACTTTTTTGTCAGAGAGATGTTATCACACGTCGCTGTTTCTACAAAGATCCACGCTGCCGCTGATTCTGCGTTGGTTTTTGAGGCTACTCCCGAAAATCCGGATTTAAAAATCAGTTTGTTCTCAGACATTCTGAAAAAATCAACTGTCAGCCCATGGATATTATCCAATACAAGCTCCATCCCCATATCGGAGCTGGATAAAAAGTCGGAACTTCATGGAAATATCATTGGATTTCATTTCTACAATCCGCCGGCTGTTCAGAAGTTGCTGGAACTGATTCCTTCCGAAAACGGGAGCCGGGAATTATATGAGTTTTCCAGGTGGATCGCTGCGGAATTGGGCAAAAAAACCGTAGAGGTAAAAGATGTGGCAGGCTTTGCCGGCAACGGGGTTTTTGTCAGGGAGATATCCTATGCATTGGACAAAGTTGCAGCGTTGAGTTCAGAAACCTCATGGGAAAAAGGCATTTTTATGCTTGATGTCGTCACAAGGGACTATCTGGTCCGCCCGATGGGGATATTTCAACTGATCGATTATGTTGGGCTTGATGTCTGTGTGAGCATCGCCGAAATAATGCAGGAACGCTTACACGAGGAGATCAATGTTGAAAAACTCAAAGAATTGATAAGTATGGGCATCGTAGGCGGACAATACCCGAACGGCGCTCAAAAAGACGGAATATTCAGATATGAGAAAAACAGGCCTGTGGCCGTTTATGATGTTGCCGCTCATGATTATCGGCCATTTAATGAGATTGAATCTGAGTTGATCGGAGAGCTGGGTGAAAAAAATGATTTTCCACGATGGAAAATACTGCGAAGGGACAAGGGGGCGACCGGCAAACTGGCAAACCATTTTAGGACATTATTTACCGGGCAATCAAAAGGTGCACAGTTGGCGAAAGAATACCTGGAGTTTTACAGAAGTCTTGGTAGTAAGTTGCTGGAACAACATGTCGTCGGAAGTACAGAAGACCTTAATCTTGTCATGATGCTCGGTTTTCAGCACCTGTACGGGCCGTTTAATGATTTCGTTTAAAATTTTGATACCATGAAAATATCGTCAAAAAAAATATTCTTTGCAGCCGGTCATAATACCGTCTCGATGGGGAGGGGCAGAAAAGAATTCCGCCCCGCTAGTTCCAGACCCGTTGAGGATTATGTCATTGAAGCAGGCAGGGCAGTAATTGAAAAGATCACGTCAGCGGAGGTGATTGATGAAGGAGTGATTGGTAATTTTATGGCCTCGAGATTTAACAGGCAGGCACATCTCTCAGCTTTGCTGCCGGCTATTGATAAATGTTTAAAATACAAACCGGCTATCCGCGTAGAAGGGGCCTGTGCTTCCGGCGGTCTGGCACTGACAGCCGGAGTCAAGTCTGTGCTGGCGGGTACCGCCGATGTCGTGCTGGCGATTGGCGTTGAAGTACAAAACAGCGTGAAAGCAGTGTATGGGGCCGACTACCTGGCCCTCGCCGGATGGAATAAAAAAAGGAAGAAAGGTCATGCTTACTTCTTCCCGGGTGAGTTTAGCGACAGGGCGCGGGAATACAAGGCAGCTTACGGTGAGGAGTACACCCGAAAAGCTTTTGCGCAGTGGTATGCCAATTGCATAGAAAATGCCAGGCTGTGCCCGACGGCGCAGGAGTATCACAATACCGATCCGGATTTGTTGAAAACCGCCTCAATTCCGCCAAATGGAAATGTGTTTGTTTCGGATCTTAATGTGTTTGATTGTTCCAAAGTATCAGACGGCGCTTCTGCTATTCTGATCTGTTCTGAAGAGGGACTGAAAAAGGCGGGCATTTCAAAAGGTGAGGCGGTTGAGATCATGAGTTTTGTCCATATCGAGGATGATTTGACCGCCGAGCCAGAAAATCCCATTGAGCTGACTACGACCAAAGTGGCGGTTGAAAAAGTATTGCGGGACGCCGGGATTTCTATTGATGAAATCGCTACTATCGAGACCCACGATTGTTTTACTATTGCCGGCGTCATGGCTGTAGAAGCAATCGGGCTGGCAGAAGCAGGCAAGGGAGCTCAATTTGTCATCGACGGCAACACCTCACGCCATGGGAAAATACCTATTAATACAACCGGCGGGTTGATAGGGTGGGGTCATCCCACGGGTGCCACAGGCGTACACCAGGCAGTCACTGTATGGGAGCAACTGACAGGTAAGGCCGGTGAAGCGCAGGTCAAAATACCAAATGAAAAACCTTATGGGCTCTCCATTAATATGGGAGGAAATGATAAAACAGTCGTGAGCTTTGTTTATAAAAAGCCGTAATCTACCATGAACCAAAAAATATAATATGGATTTTTCCTTATCAGAAGAGCAACTGATGATTCGTCAGACCGCTCGAGATTATGCACAACGCGAATTGATAAAAGATGCCATCGAACGAGACGAAACATCCAGATTTCCCACTGAACATATCAGAAAATTAGCATCCTTTGGTTTTATGGGAATGCTTGTCGATCCTGCCTATGGAGGGTCGGGCCTGGATACAATTTCTTACGTAATGGCGATTGAAGAATTGTCCAAAATTGATGCTTCTATAGCTACTATTATTTCTGTCAATAATTCCCTGGTTTGTCATGGTCTGGAGCAATTCGGTACAGAGGAGCAAAAACAGAAATATCTTGTTCCGCTGGCAAAAGGAGATAAAATCGGGGCTTTTTTACTCTCTGAACCCGGTGCAGGCTCTGATGCTGCCTCGCAGATGACAATGGCCAAAGACCATGGAGATCATTTTATCATTAATGGTGTCAAAAGCTGGATCACCAATGCATCGTCTGCCACCTTCTATTTATTATTCGCACAAACTGATGTAAAACAAAGAGATAAAGGTATCTGTGCTTTCATAGTAGAAAAGGATACCGACGGTATTACCCTCGGGCCTCATGAAAATAAAATGGGTATGCGCAGCTCCGACACCCATTCCGTCAACCTGAATGATGTGATAGTGCCTCGCGAAAATATGCTGGGAGCGATAGGAGATGGTTTTAAAATGGCGATGCAAATTCTTGAAAGCGGCAGGATAGGCATTGCAGCTCAGGCACTGGGCATTGCGGGGGGAGCTCATGAAATTGCATTGAATTACGCACAGGAAAGAAAAACATTCGGAACTGAGATCATCAACCACCAGGCGATCGCTTTTAAACTGGCGGATATGGCAGCGGCGATCGAAACGGCCCGTTTGTTGTGTTTTAAGGCTGCATGGCTGAAAGATAATAATAAGCCATTCGGCACCGCAAGTGCTATGGCAAAGTTAGTTGCATCTGATACGGCTATGAAGGTAACCACCGAGGCCGTTCAAATATTGGGAGGATACGGATATGTGAAAGAATATCATGTTGAACGGCTGATGAGAGATGCCAAACTCACGCAGATATATGAAGGCACTTCTGAGATTCAGCGTTTGATCCTTGCAAGGTCTATGAAAAAGAAGTCAGGTGATATTTTTATATAAGTATTGGCATAAACCAAGGATTGTGTCTTTCCCAATGTGAGGTTTAAACGTTTTTTAGTGTAAAAATAAACCCCCTGCACGCACATACAGAGGGTTTGCCTGGTAGCCTCGCTAGGAATCGAACCTAGATCTAGAGTTTAGGAAACTCCTATTCTATCCATTGAACTACGAGGCCAATTATTTTGGAACGCAAAAATAATTAAAAATTATTTCCTATAGCAATCGGAGTATTGATTAATTCTCATGAACCCGGAAGTCTTTTTTTAAAATATTGCTATAAACACATTTACTCTCTTTCTTTGCGAAACATTTTTATTGATGAGTGATCGGAATGAAAACTAAGCGATTAGATTGCGATAAAATGCAATGAGAGTGTTTTTTGATTTCGCCTTTTTTCAAATACATGGCAGCTAAAACATGAGCAAAAATTTAAAACTCGGAATATTTGGATTTGGTGTGGTAGGGCAGGGACTTTATCATGTCCTTGAAGAAACCAAGGGGATTAAGGCAGAAATCCTCAAAATCTGTGTAAAAGACCCATCGAAAAAGCGCTCTTTACCCGATCGATATTTTACCTTTGACAGAGGCGATATTCTTGACAATCCGGATGTTGATGTTGTGATGGAATTGATTGATGATCCGGAAGCGGCTTATGAAATTGTTACTGCTGCTCTGAAAAACGGAAAGGCCGTAGTGACAGCGAACAAAAAGATGGTTGCCGATCATATGACTGAACTCTTCGAGTTACAACAAAAACACAAAGTGCCATTATTATATGAAGGCGCCTGCTGTGCCAGTATTCCCATCATCAGAAATCTTGAAGAATACTATGATAATGATCTGCTCAATGCTGTAGAGGGCATTTTTAACGGATCTACAAATTACATTCTCACAAAAGTATTTTCCGAAAATAAAACTTTTAATGAAGCACTGACCCAAGCCCAGAAACTCGGTTATGCGGAGACGGACCCGAGACTTGATGTGGAGGGGTATGATGCGAAATATAAATTATGCATTATTCTTACGCACGCCTTTGGTCTTTTTGTCAATCCGGATGATGTCTTTAACTATGGGATTCAAAACATTTCTGATTTTGATATTAAGATTGCTCGTGAAAAGGGATATAAGATCAAGCTGTTGGCCAAGAGTCGAAAAATCAATGACGAGAAGGTAGTCGCTATGGTGATGCCTCAGTTTGTAAGTGATAAAAGTGAGTTATTCAAGGTAGAGAATGAATTCAATGGTGTAATTGTCGAGGGAGCATTTTCAGAACATCAGTTTTTCATAGGAAAAGGCGCCGGGGGTTATCCCACAGGTTCGGCGGTTTTGTCGGATATTTCTGCCCTCACCTATAATTATAAGTATGAATATAAGAAAACGAGGCAGGTATCCGGTGTGGTATTGAGTGAGGATTTTGAGATTACGATCTACCTGCGTTTCCTCCATCCTGATTCTATTGACAAAAATGACTTTAATCTCATATTGGAGGAGTATAGGGCACTGGACAACCACTATATCATCGGTAAAATTTCCTTTTCAAAAATGATCCGGTCTTCATGGATCAGTAACCCTGATTGCAGTGTGATATTGCTTGAAAACGGCGACTAGTATTTTCAATATACTTCGCTCTGCAAATAATTAGGATATATCCTGAGATGTTCTTTTTTTACTTGATCTAATATGACTTTTCGCAATTTATCGATATTTATTTTCTTCGTGGCAGAAACGTACACCACATGTTCCTGATTATTCATGATTTTATCTGTGGCTTCTTCAGATAAATGGTTCTCCTGATCATTTTTATTTACCCTGTCGATCTTATTATACACGATGATCTGAGGCTTTTCTCCTGCTCCGATTTCGTGTAATGTCTGGTTGACGATTTCCATCTGCTCGTGATAAAAAGGATGCGAAATATCCACAACATGTAACAATAAATTCGATTCCCTCACCTCATCAAGGGTTGATTTGAAAGATTCGATCAGATGATGGGGTAGTTTTCTAATAAAACCAACTGTATCCGAGAGAAGAAAAGGGATGCGATCAATCACCACTTTACGCACTGTTGCATCTACTGTAGCAAAAAGCTTATTTTCGGCATACACTTTTGACTTTGAAAGAAGAGACATTAAGGTTGATTTACCAACATTAGTATAACCTACGAGTGCCACTCGTACTATGTTAGACCGGGCTTTGCGTTGGGTGGTATTTTGTTTATCAATTTTTTCCAGTTTGCTTTTGAGTACTGTTATCTGCTTTCTGATGATTCGCCTGTCCGTTTCTATTTCTTTTTCGCCGGCGCCGCCACGAGTACCGGTTCCCCCACGTTGCCTTTCGAGGTGGGTCCACATACGTGTAAGCCTTGGCAGCAGGTATTGATATCTGGCAAGCTCCACCTGAGTTTTTGCCTGAGCGGTTTTAGCCCGTTTCATAAATATATCGAGGATGAGCAGGCTGCGGTCATATATCTTGCATTTGAATATTTTCTCAAGGTTTCTTAATTGTGACGGCGTCAGATCGTCATCAAATATTACCACATCAATATCGAAAGATCTTACATATTCACGTACTTCTTCCACTTTCCCTGTTCCGATATAAGTGGATGGCTCGGGCTTATCGAGTTTTTGTGTGTATCGTTTAACTGTTTCCAGCCCCAGTGTGCTTGCAAGAAATTCGAGCTCGTCGAGATACTCTTCGGTTCTGAATGCATCCTCCTGGGTAAATGCTGCTCCCACCAGCACGGCTTTTTCTCTTTTTTTATATGTTGACAACAATTCAGCCATTTACTTATTCCCTTGTTTTAGTATAAAACCCAAACTGTTGGGATGGGTTACCACTTCCTTTACGAATTTTATGCCCAAAAAAGATGAGGTTTACTTTATATTTAAACAATATATTTTTATACTTTCGCCGAAAATATTAATTAATCAGCAAGAATTTTCTTAAATACCAACCTGAATGAAAATAGCGGTAGTTCTCAATACCTCGTGGAATATCTATAATTTTCGAAAAGGCCTTGTCACATCCCTGATCGACAAAGGTAATGAAGTTTTTGCCATTGCACCAAAAGACACCTATTCAGAAAAACTTGAAGAGTTAGGTTGCAAATATATACCTGTGAAGATGGACAGCAGGGGGGCGAATCCTTTAAAAGATTTTTTACTTATCCTTGAATTGTACGGTATTTATAAAAGAATAAAACCTGACGTCATACTTCATTATACAATAAAGCCCAACATTTACGGCACCATGGCTGCAAGTCTGTTACAGATCCCTGTTATCAACAATGTATGCGGGCTGGGCACAATGTTTTTAAAGGACGATCTTGTTTCAAAAATCGCCATAACGTTATATAAAATAGCATTCAGATTTCCGAAAAAGATATTTTTTCAGAATGAGGATGACAAGAATTTATTTCTTGAAAAAGATATCGTATCTCCAAAGGTCTGTGACCTGTTGCCAGGCTCGGGAATTAATACTGATGAATTCAAACCTATGAACGGTCATTCTGGAAATCGCCCCTTTACTTTTTTGTTGATTTCAAGACTTATTTATGACAAGGGGATTCTGGAATACATCGGGGCAATCGAAAAGTTGAAAAAAGAAGGTATAAAGGCAAGGTTTCAGATTCTTGGTCCGGTGGATGAAAAGCACAAGCGGGGTATCCCTGAGGAGCTGATCCGGCAATGGATTGCAGATGAACGAATCGAATATCTCGGCACCACTGAGGATGTAAAATCATATATCGCTGACTCTGATTGTGTAGTATTACCGTCATACAGAGAAGGGACACCGCGCACTTTACTTGAGGCAGCAAGCCTTGCCAAACCAATCGTGACCACTGATGTGCCGGGATGCAACAGTGTTGTAAAAGACGGGAAGAACGGTTTTTTGTGCAAAATGAAGGATGTTGATGATTTGGCTGACAAAATGAAAACCATGTACATGATCGACCAGGAAAAGAGAAAGAGGATGGGGGCCTTCAGTCGCGAATATGTGAAGCAAAATTTTGATGAATCCATCGTCATCAACAAATACCACCAGTCAATCAACGATATCAGTTAAGCATGGAGATCAGAGAAACGCCTCTACCGGGATTAATTGAAATTTATCCTGCAATATATCATGATAGCCGTGGATGGTTCATGGAGTCATACAATGCCGAAACATTCAGGACTCACGGTTTAGAGATGAATTTTGTGCAGGACAACCTTTCGTTTTCCAGGGCAGGAGTGCTTCGAGGATTACATTTTCAAAAGCCGCCTTATGAGCAGGGGAAACTTGTAAAAGTAATAGTGGGTGAGGCGCTTGATGTTGCAGTGGATGTAAGGAAGGGGTCGCCGACTTTTGGGCAGCATTTTAAAGTGGTTTTATCAGGGGAGAAACAAAACATGCTGTACCTTCCTCCGGGCTTTGCTCATGGATTTCTGGCGATAAAAGACACCTATCTCTTTTACAAGTGTACTCAAGTGTATAATGGTGCATATGACTCGGGGATCATATTCAATGATGCCGAATTGAATATTGACTGGGAATCTGATGAGCCGATCATGTCGGAAAAAGATAAGAATCTGCAATCATTTGCAGCATATAAGTCATCTATTGGGATGTGATAAGGCAATAATACTTATCTTTGTGGCAAAAAACTGTTTTGAAAAGAAGCCTGCGTAATATTTTTTTACTCATCGCTACAGGATTTATCCTCCTTTCATGTAAATCGTACAAATACCATTACATGTTTAAACTGGAGGATGAAAATGACATGGCCCACCTCTCTTTGGCGGTTACTTCAATAGAAAGGAATTATATCATCCACCCGAATGATTATCTTGATCTGCGAGTATATACCAACAAGGGTGAGCGCATCATTGACCCTAATTATGAATTGTGGGACAATACAAATCAAAACCGAAGAAATGAGGAAAAGCCTGTATTTTTAGTGCAGGTTGACAGTACGGTCAATTTTCCAATGATAGGACGGGTAAAAATTGCCGGCATGAACCTGAATGATGCGGAAGAATATTTGGCCAGGAAATACAATGAATATTATAAAGATGCATTTGTCAAATTGAAATATCTTAATAAAAGAGTCATCGTGCTCGGTGCGCCCGGTGGGCAGGTGATACCTTTGGAAAATGAAGAAATGTCCATACTGGAGGTGATTGCTTTGGCAGGAGGTATTGATGAAGAAGGAAAAGCATTCAATGTCAGGCTTATCAGGGGTGATCTGCACGATCCCCAGGTATTCCTGATCGATTTGTCAACTATTGACGGCATGGTGAAGTCCCAAACTGAGGTGCTGCCGGGGGATATTATATACATCGAACCCAACAGAAGAATTGTTACTGAAGGGGCTCGGGATTTTATGACTGTTTTCTCAATTTTGATAAGCAGTGTTACCTTGGTTGCGCTTATAATTAATCTTACAAAATAGAGACGGAGTGTATAATCAGCATTATACTGACAGAGAACGGCAGGGTCAACCCTACGAAGGACTCGACCTCGAGAAGCTGAAGAATATTTTTCTCAAAAGCCTACCTGTTATCATCGGCTTGATTATCATTTCTGTTTTTTTAGCTTTTTTAAGCATAAGATATACCAGGCCTCTTTATGAATCGACAAGCACCATTCAACTGGACTTTAAAAGTGAGGCTAAAGTACTGGGATTCAAAAGTTTTGATGAAGACATCAACGATCTGGCCAGGGAGATTGAGATCATAAAATCAAAACTCTTTCTCGGCAAGGTAGCCGATGTGCTTAATTACTGGGTGACGTACTATCAATATGGCGATATCTTGTTTGAAGAAAGGTATGGCAATGAGCCTTTTCTTGTCTATGCTGTTGATATCACACCAAACATGTATAATCGAAAAATCGATCTTGATATACTTGATAACAAAAGGTACAAACTCTCCTACAACATTGGTAATCAGGAAAATGAGGCTGTTTACAATTTTGACGATACCATTAAAACAGATCATTTGAAGATCGTAGTTTCGCTGACTGAAAGATATGATCAGGATTCTGATAATCGCTATTTTTTTACGATAAACACAAGAGAAAGTATTGTAAATTATCTCGGCAATAACTTGGAAGTTGAACCACTCGATTTTAAAGCAAAAACTATTTCTGTGACATTCAGGGCATATAACCGGGTGAAAGTCCGGGACATTGTGCATGCTATCGATACTTTATATATCTATTACACACAGTTGGAGAAAAATAAAGCCAACAATCAGAAAATTGAGTTTCTGAATGAACAGCTTCGTCAGACAGAAACAAAACTTACGGATCTGGAGAATTATTTTGAGAACTTCACCATAAGTTATAAAACCAATGATTTGGATGAAAACCTGTCCAAAACGATTTATCAACTGGAAAAGCTTGATTCGCAAAAGTTCCTGATAAAAAAAAGGATCCGAGAACTGGATGAGGCAAATGACAACCTGCTTGTGGGAGGCAATGTAGACCTTAACCCCGTAACGATGTCTGTTTTTAATGAGGAAACGAGGGAGGAGATACAAAGGTTGAGTTCATTGCTTCAGGAATTGGATGTATTGCTGACCTCTTACAATAAAAATACGCTGGCGTATCAAAAGAAAAATGAAGAAATCAATTTTCTGAAAAAAAGGCTTCTCAGTTACATCGAATCATCAAGAAAGGAATTGTACAATCAGCTTGATGAACTCAATGCGAGAAAAAAAATGCTCGAAACCCAGTTTGTCTCCCTTCCTTCGAAAAAGACAGAGTATTCAAAGACCGAACGGTATTATGCATTATATGAGGAGTTTTTCCTTTCATTGATGAAGAATAAAGCAGAATTTGAACTGGCACAGGCAGGCACTACAACCAATTACAAAATCCTGTCATCTGCAACGTTGCCATCCGTACCCATTTCGCCGAATAAATTTTTATATTACGGTATTGGGATTCTTGCGGGATTGCTTCTCAGTTTTATTTATATAAGCATCAGATATCTGGCCCATAATAAAATCACCAGTCAGCAGGAGTTGGAGAGGTTATCACCGGCATTTGTCCTGGGCTCTATCCCATATTATTCCTTTGAGAAAAAAAATGATTCGAGGCTGGTAGTGAGCAGTAACTTCAAATCGGCCATCAGCGAAGCTTTCAGAACTATCAGAACTAATCTTGAGTTTCTTAATGGGCATGAAGAAAAGCCAATTATTGGTATTACGAGTACGATAAGTGGTGAGGGAAAAACTTTTGTGGCAGCCAACCTGGGAGGTATTATCAGTGTATTGGATAACAAAGTGATCATGATTGATCTCGATATGAGAAAACCCCGATTTCATGAGATTTTTGAGAATGCCAGTCATGACAAGGGCCTGAGTACTATCCTGATCAGAAAACATGAAGTGACAGATTGTATACATAACACGGAACTGGAAAACCTCGATTATATACCTGCGGGGCCGTTACCGCCAAATCCTTCAGAACTTATACTCAGTGATCGATTTGATGATATGATACAACAACTGAAGGAAATGTATGATGTGATCATCATCGACACACCTCCGGTAGGTCTGGTGACCGACGGTATTCGAGCGCTGAAAATGTCCTCCATTCCCATATACATTCTGAGGGCTGAAGTATCGAAAAAATCGTTTCTGAAAAATGTACACTGGCTCATAAAGGTTCACCAACTCAAAAACATGTCTCTGATTCTCAATGCTGTCAGGAATACCCTTACAGGTAGTTACGGGAAGGGTTACTACACTACTGAAAAGACTAAGAAACAGACATTTGTAAAAAAATTCTTTAATTTCTGACATGGCTTTGTTCGATTTATTCAGCAAAAAGCCCAAAGACCATCGTCTGCCTTTTGTAGTCGATATTCATTCCCACTTATTGCCGGGGCTCGATGATGGGGTAAAATCTATGGAGGAAGCGACATTTATTCTGAAACTGTTTCAGAAGATGGGATATAAAAAAGTAATAACCACTCCTCACGTTTCACGTGAGCATTACCCTAATACGCAGGAAAAAATAGTAAACACACTCCATGAAGTGCGGGAGTACCTGGCTGGTGAGCAGATCGATATAAAAATTGAGGCTGCCGCCGAATATTTTCTTGATGAGGTACTCATGGAGCAGATTACAGGGCATGAGAAATTAATGACTTTTGATGATAATTATCTGCTTTTCGAAACATCATTCATCAACAAACCGGCATTTCTTGAGGAGGCTGTATTCAACATGAATGCCAATGGATATCAGCCTGTTTTGGCGCATCCGGAAAGATATTACTATTTGCAGGCAGATCCCGAATTGACGCAGCGACTACGGGATATGAATGTGCATTTTCAGCTTAATCTATTGTCGCTTTTTGGCTTTTATTCCAGAGAGGTGAGAAAATTTGCCCAAATGCTGCTAAAGTCAGAAAAGGCAGATTTCATTGGCTCTGATTGCCATAGCGCCCATCATGCCAATGAAATTTTCAAGAACCTGAATGCCAAAAATTTAAAGCTATTGAAATCATGGGAATTCATCAAAAATTCATTGTTATCATTGTGACAAGTGTCGCAGTGCTATTATTTAGAATTTCATTTTTTCGTTGTGTGTTTTTTTACTAATATGCGGGCAGTGGTCAATCACTAACAGGTTACAGATAATGGGTGAGAATTATAAGAGAAAGGACGAGCTGAATTCACTGATCAGGAATTTTGAAGACCAACTGAAAAGCCACCGGCTGGAGTTTTACCAGCTCGAACAATTCGAAGAGATCATAGATCATTACCTTTTGATGGGGAAGAACAAAATGGCGCTCAGGGCATGTACAATTGCTATTGAGCAATATCCTTATTCCATCAACCTGATGGTAGATAAAGCCCAGATTCTTTCCAACCTTGAAAAATACGAGGAAAGTCATGCCATCATGGACAAGGCCCTTGCATTGCAGCCGAATGATCCTGAAATACTCACAACAAAAGGGAATGTGTTTTTGCTGGAGAATAAGTTTAAGGAGGCAATCGAATGCTTCAGCCAGGCCATTCCCCAAAGTGACGACAAAGCTGACCTTTACTACCATATCGGATTGGCATATCAGAATGCTTTCAAATATCAGATGGCAATAGAGAATTATAAAAAAGCCATAGAATTAGATATAAATCACGAAAGCGCCTTGTACGAACTGGCGTATTGCCTCGACATCACCGACGAACTCGAATCGAGCGTTTCATATTACAAAAAATTCATAGATCAGGATCCGTATTCACATTATGCCTGGTATAACCTGGGTATCGTGTACAACAAGCTGGGCAAACATGAAGACGCGGTACGCGCTTTTGAATACGCCACATTGATTGATGAAAATTTTGCTTCTGCCTTTTATAATCTCGGGAATGCTTTCATGAATTTCGGGCAATTTTCCAAAGCGGTTGAAGCTTACCAGCGCACGCTTGACATTGAGGGTGCCAGCGCTGAGACCTATTGCAACATCGGAGAGGCTTACGAGAAAATGGAGCAATACCGGTTGGCACAAAAGTATTACCAGAAAGCGGTGAAGCTTGATACTTTCTATGATGAGGCATGGTATGGTGTGGGCAAGTGCCTGGCAATGCAGGATAAATGGTATGAGGCTATTCATTTTCTCAACAGAGCGTTGAAGCTGAATGTTGACAATGCCCAGTACTGGAAAAAAGTAGCAGAGGCAGAATTTCATGTCGGCAATCTGAATTCAAGTATTGATGCCTACGAAGAGGCCAGCATGCTGAACCCGGGGGATGTGGAGATTTATCTCGACTGGTCTTTTATATATTACGAGCAGGGGGAGTATGAAAGGGCAGTTGACGTGATACAAAAGGCTTTGAATGAGTTACCTGATAATGCGGACCTGTATTATCGCGCAACGGCATATCTGCTGGCCTGGGGCAGATACAAAGAGGCCTATATACATCTGGAAAATGCATTGGTACTCGATTATGATAAGCATATTCATCTTTTAGAGTTTATCCCGAAGCTGGAAACTCAAAGGGTACTTTTTAAAATTATTGATCAATTCAGAAAAGATAATAAATGAACTACTTTTTAGATCAGATTCCGGAAAGGACACAAAAGCCAAGGCAGGTAGGTGTGACCATGGCTATGGACAAGGGCTTAAGTCTGAGAGAGGTGGAAGACTTTGTGAGCGTTTGTGGAGAATATGTTGACCTGGTGAAATTTGGATGGGGCACCTCGTTCGTGACGCCAAATTTGAAGGACAAGATTAAGATTTACAAAGAAGCTGGAATTCCGGTGTATTTTGGAGGAACTCTCTTCGAGGCATTTATTGTCAGGGGAAAATTTGATGATTACATCAAAGTGCTTGATAAATATGGGCTGGAGTATGCCGAAGTTTCTGACGGATCCATTGAGCTCGATCATGACATTAAGTGTGATTATATTCAAAAGCTTGCCAAGCGTGTCACGGTACTCTCGGAAGTGGGCTCCAAAGATGTTGAGAAAATTATTCCTCCGGTTGAGTGGATCAGACTGATGCAGGCCGAGCTCGATGCGGGAGCATGGAAAGTGATAGGCGAAGCACGCGAGAGCGGGAATGTAGGATTATTTCGATCGACCGGCGAAGTCCGTTCCGGATTGGTTCAGGAGATACTGACAAAAATTCCTTTTGAAAACATCATATGGGAAGCACCGCAGAAGGCCCAGCAAGTGTGGTTCATCAAGCTTTTAGGTTCGAATGTTAACCTTGGGAATATTGCTCCCAACGAGGTCATACCCCTTGAAACTATCCGTATCGGACTCCGGGGAGATACATTCAGTGTCTTCCTTGATAAACATTAGCGTATATATCCCCTTCCGGGAATTTTACCCCTAAACAAAGCCAACCATGAGAAAGACAAGGGATTATATATTGCTGTTTTTAAAGGGCATGGGCATGGGTAGTGCAGATGTGGTTCCGGGTGTGTCCGGAGGAACTATTGCTTTTATCACCGGCATTTATGAAGAATTGCTTAATTCGATCAAGTCTTTTGACAAAGCGGCCATACAATTACTTGCCAGCCGAAGGATTGCCGAATTTTGGAATCATATCAATGGAACTTTTCTTGTCACATTGCTTGGAGGTATTTTACTGAGTATACTTTCATTGGCGAAGCTCATCCATTACCTTCTCAATCATCATCCTATTCAGCTATGGTCCTTTTTCTTTGGTTTGATTATCATTTCGGCACTCATGGTGACTAAGGAAATCAGGCAATGGAGTGTAATAGTGGTTGTTTCAGGGATCACAGGGATTGTGGCCGCCTGGTTTATCACCTCGGCAACACCTGCCGCAACACCTGATAATTATTTTTTTATTTTCATCTCAGGTGCCATAGCCATCTGCGCCATGATATTGCCGGGGATTTCAGGCAGCTTCATACTCCTGATCATGGGAAAATATGAATTTATCATAGGTGCTGTTAAGGACCTTGACCTTCCGGTAATAGCAGTATTTGCTGTCGGATGTGCAGTGGGATTGTTGAGTTTTTCCAGGCTTGTTTCCTGGTTTTTGCACCATTATCACGATTTCACCGTAGCATTACTTGCGGGTTTCATGATAGGATCGTTAAATAAAATATGGCCGTGGAAGGAACCCGTTTTATCATCGGCACAGGTAAATGAAAAAGCTGAATTGTTGTTTGAGAAAAATATATGGCCAACCGAATACATGCAGAAGATCGGTGACCCATTGGTAATCCAGGCCATCCTGTTTTTTGCTGTCGGCATGTTTTTAATCATCGCGATCGAAAAGATTGCACAACTCAACAAGCATAAGTCATAAGGTGAAAAAGCTCTACGGTCTCATCGGCTTTCCGCTCAGCCACTCCTTTTCGGGGAAATATTTCGATGATAAATTTAAAAGAGAAGGAATAACAGATTGTGAATACCGTCTTTTTGAGATTGAAAGTATAGAAAAAGTAAGAGAACTGTTTGATAGAGAAGAGCTCCGGGGTTTCAATGTCACTATTCCCTACAAGCATGAGATAATACCCTTTTTGGACGAACTGGATCACAGTGCCGAAAAAGTAGGGGCTGTAAATGTTGTAAAGATATTTTCGGATGGCAGGCGCAAGGGCTATAATTCGGATTACTATGGTTTTCGCACTTCATTGGAGAACTGGCTTCCTTCGGAACGCGAGTGGCAAGCCTTGGTACTAGGTACGGGCGGTGCAGCCAGGGCAGTATGGGCAGTGCTGGATGATCTTTCAATTCCTTTTTTAAAAGTATCAAGGCACAAAGCCAAAGGGGATATTACCTATGAAGATTTGATTAAAAATCATGAAATCTTCAAAGCGTACTCTCTTATCATTAACACTACACCGCTCGGCATGTCGCCACATACAGAATCCAGACCACAGCTCCCCTATGATCAGCTCAATGCGGATTGTTATCTGTTTGATCTGATCTATAATCCTTCAATAACGGTTTTTATGACAGAAGGCAGTAAACGGGGCGCTAAAGTCAAAAACGGCCTGGAAATGCTGGAGTTACAAGCCGAAAAATCATGGGAAATCTGGAATGCCTGATTGCACCCTTCCATGAGAAACAAGTGATTTTTTACTGCCTTTCATTCCTTATCCTCTGAAACGGCATGAAAAATAGTCAAAAATCCATAACCATCGATTGCCTTGCTTATTCTGTGAAGAAGTCAATTACCGGATACCAGCGGAAAAGGGGTAAAAAAATGAGAAGATAAAAAAAGCCGGCTGACAACCGGCTTTTAAATTTCTTAGGATTGGAATGTTACAGTTTGATGCCCATGAACGACATAAAGGCTATTCCCATAAGTCCTGTCAGGAACATAGTGATACCAAGTCCTTTGAGGCCGTCGGGTACATCAGAATATTTCATTTTTTCCCTGATGGCGGCCAGGGCTACGATGGCGAGCATCCATCCTATCCCTGAACTGAAACCAAAGACAGTAGCCTCAGCCAGTGTATAATCCCTCTGCTGCATCCAAAGGGATGCACCGAGAATTGCGCAGTTTACGGCGATAAGGGGGAGAAAAATACCAAGTGTGCTGTACAGTCCCGGTGAAAATTTCTCTATAATCATCTCCACCAACTGTACCATAGCGGCAATCACAGCAATGTACATGATAAAACTGAGAAATGAGAGGTCAACAGTGGCCAGGCTAGGATGCAATCCTGCCAGGGCGCCTTCTTTCAATACATATTCATACAAAAGCCAGTCAGCCGGCACGGTGATGGTAAGTACGAATACAACTGCCATCCCGAGGCCCAGTGCAGTACTTACCTTTTTTGATACAGCAAGAAATGAGCACATGCCCAAGAAATAGGCAAATACCATATTATCTATGAAGATCGATTTAATTCCAAGGTTAAATAATTCCATTATCTTAATGTTTTATCGTTCTACATATCCTGTTTTGATGCGTTGTACCCAGACGATCAAGCCCAAGATGAAAAAAGCACCGACAGATGTAACCATAAGTCCGTTTGTCGGGAAGTTCGGGAAACCTATTGCTTCAAATACTTTCCATCCGAATAAGCTGCCCGATCCGAACAATTCTCTGAAAAAGGCTACCGTCAGGATGATCCAGCTATAGCCGGCACCATTGCCCAGGGCATCGAGAATGGAGTCCCACGGCTTGTTGGCAAGTGCAAATGCTTCAAGTCTCCCCATTACAATACAGTTGGTAATGATCAGGCCGACAAACACAGACAGTTCCTTGTACATGTCGTATTGGTAGGCTTTCAGAAATTCACTTACAAGTGTAACCAGTGTGGCGATCACGGCTAATTGTACAATGATCCGTACCCTGTTTGGTATCAGCTTTCTCATCAGAGAGATTGCCAGATTTGAAAATACCATAACAAATGTTACGGAAATAGCCATTGTAAGTGTCGGCTTTAATTGTGTTGTCACAGCCAGGGCCGAACATATACCCAGCACCTGTATGGTAATGGGATTGTCATCGCTGAGCGGATCCAGCACGAACTTTTTTCGCCGTTTAGATAATATAGGCTCAGCAGGTTTCTTTTGTACTTCTTGTTTTTCTATTGTTTCAGTACTCATAATTCAACTGTTGGAATCTCTCAATAATTTCTTATAGCGAAGCCGTCTTGTTTGCAGCGCCCCTGTTTTTCTCAATGAATTTCAAATAATATCCCAGATAATCCATGATCATGGCATTTACTCCATTACCGGTGAGGGTAGCGCCGGACATGCCGTCGATATGATGATCATCCAGTTGGCTGGCCGGATGGCGTTCTCCCTTCAGCATGGTGACTGATACAAGTGTGCCCGCATCATCAAAAATTTTCTTTCCAATATATCGGTTCTGGACCTCCTTGCTTGTGATTCGGGCGCCAAGTCCCGGAGTTTCGCTCTCATGGTCGAGAGAAATACCTTTTATGGTATTCATATCCGTTTCAAGGGCAATATATCCGAAAATTGCTCCCCAAAGGCCTTTGCCGTACATCGGCAGGATATAGGCCTGGATATCATCCTCATTGCCGGGACTGTGGTAACAGAAGACGGGGTAGAGTCTTTTCTCCGGTGGCAGCTTGGACATTTTAGCGATGTTGACATTTTCAGCCACAATAGGATTACCTTTTTCGTCCTTTTCTACCTTGTTCCCCTCGATATCCACAACGTATGATTCAATAGTTTCATCATATAACTGAAGGATTTCCTTTCCCTTTTTTCCTGTCAGATCTGTAACGGAACCAAGGATTTTCTTTTTATTGTCGAGTTCGACAGACCTCTGCTGCATAGGCTTCAACCCTTGGTTGGCCAGTGAGAGCAGTCCGCCAAGTACAATAGTAAGTATGGCGGAGAATACGATGACGTATGTGTTAGACCGTTGCACGTTTTATTCTTCTTTTTTTGTTTCCTTGAACTACATAAAAATCAATCAGTGGCGCGAAGACGTTCATCAGCAATATCGCCAGCATGATACCTTCCGGATAAGCGGGATTGAATACTCTGATAAGGACGGTTAATACTCCTATCAGGATACCGTAAATCCATTTTCCTTTCTCTGTCTGAGCGGCAGTTACAGGATCTGTAGCCATGAATACTGCGCCAAAAGCGAGGCCGCCGATCACCAGATGATAATGGGCGGGCAGCAACATATACTCATTAGCGCCAATGGAATTGAACAGCAAGCCTGTCAGGTAAGCTCCGCCGAATACTGAAACCATGATCTTCCAGCTACCAACGCCTGTAGCAATCAAAAGTAGCGCCCCAAGCAATATCATCAAAGTAGAGGTTTCCCCGATAGAACCCGGAATAAATCCCAAAAACATATTGGTGAAACTGTAAAAATCAGCACTCAAAACCGTATTTGTATTGGCAAGAGCCTCCACTGCACTGCCTGCTTTGCTTACTGATGCTTCATTTATAACCGCCAGCGGAGTGCCGCCTGTAAAACCATCAACCGGCGCCTTGTCTCCAAGGTAAACCCATACATCTCCCGATATCTGTGATGGATAGGCAAAATACAGAAATGCCCTTGCAGTTAATGCGACATTGAGGATGTTCATGCCAGTACCACCAAACACTTCCTTGCCGATCAGCACTGCAAACACGGTGGCAAGTGCCACCTGCCAGAGCGGGATAGTGGGAGGGACCACCATCGGGATCAAAAGGCCTGTAACCAGAAAACCCTCATGCAATGAATGGCCTTTGCGCATGGCAAAAATAAACTCAACACCCAAACCGGCAACATATGAAACAATGATGATCGGCAACATTACTTTGAGCCCTATCAATATCTGTTGCCAGAAATCCAGGGTTTCGCCCGTGGCAAGCGCATGTTGATAACCTATGTTCCAGATGCCCCAGACAAGTGCGGGAGTCATAGCGATGATCACAGTGAACATCAACCTCTTCAGATCGATCGCGTCCCTGACCTGTACACCTTTCGCCGGTGTTACATGATCAGGAAGGAAGAAAAAAGTTTCGAACGTCTCGAAAAAAGGCATGAACTTTTCATATTTCCCGCCCTTTTCAAACAGAGGTTTATACTTATCGAAAATATTCCTGATAAATTTCATCTATTTATTATGCATTTTTAATTAAATCCAGACCTTCCCTCAATATTTTTTGAAGTTCGTGCTTCGAAACATCCACAAACTCACAAAGCGCCACATCTTCCTCGATAACTTCATAGATACCAAGATTCTCCATCTCATCATAATCCTCGGCGAGGATGGCTTTAAAAAGATAAGTAGGCAGAATATCCATTGGGGTAATATCTTCGAAGACGCCTGTTTGTACAAATCCTCTCGGCTCTCCGTTGGTATTGGTGTTAAGCACGTACTCCTTGTTTTTGCCGTTTAAAAATGACAAAAGCCCAAAAGCTCTGTGGTAGCTGAGCTTGTTGAATGTCGGGCGTATCCAACCAAAAAAATCACTGACATGGCCTTCAGGGATTACGGTAAGCTGGTTATGGTAAAATCCCAGATAACCATCTGCCTCGATCTTTTCTCCCGTCAGTACATTGCCGCTGATATACCTTACGTCACCGTCATTGACATTGCCTTCAATAAATTTATTGATGCAGGCACCCGTATAGGTTTTGTAATACTGAGGATTTTTTACTTCAGAACCTGTTACCGCAATAACTTTTGAAGCATCATATTTGCCTTCCAAAAACAGCTTTCCTATCTGCGCTACTCCATGCGGATTAACTGTCCAGATCAGATCTCCCTTTCCGATGGGGTCGATGTGATGAATATGCACTCCGACGTTGCCTGCGGGATGTTTGCCACTGATCTTATGGAGTTCAGCATTCTGAACATTTGAAAAAACACCGGAAACGTCTCCGTCGCCACGCAAGCCGACATGAATCTTACCATCGGTCAGTTTAGCCAAAACATCAACTCCCGCCTGAAAAAATTTCTCCTCACCTCTAAGTGTAAAGTCTATATCAGGAGCCAGCGGGTGCGTGTCGAATGCTGAAATGAATATTGCCTTTGGAGTATCGGAAGGATTGGCTACGATGCCATAAGGCCGCTGAATGATATTGGGCCAGACACCACCTTTAAGCAATAAGCCGACAACTTCATCCCTGTCAATTTTAGTCAGGCCTGAAGCGCCGAACTTCTTAAATTCCTTGTACTGAATATCCTTGTCAGCAAGGATCCTGATTTCCAGCAATTTCCTTTTCTCACCCCTTTTTATCTCAACTACTTCACCGCTTACCGGCGCACAATACTTTACATCTTCCATAGTTTTACAGAAGAGCAACGGCGTACCCGCTTTTACGGTATCTCCTTCACTTACCATTAATTTCGGTCTGATGATGCCCGGGAAATCGGTGGGCTTCAGGGCAAAGGTTTCAGGCTGGTCACATTCTGCTATCTTTTTTTTTGCTTTCCCTGCCAGGTTGATATTAAACCCTTTTTTAAGCTTTATAGTCTGTGACATCTAAAAATAT